>DASXDB010000099.1:0-10058 GCA_036490895.1 Gaiellaceae bacterium | reverse complement strand
AGCGGTCTTGGAGGCTCTCACATAATGAGGCTTCGTCGATCGGGCGTGATTGGCGAGTGCGATGCAAGGACGCAGGGTGTGCCCGTAGCGGTGGCTACGGGCACACCCGAGGACGCGGCAGCGTGCCGCCAAGCGCGACCGAGCGACTCAAGCTTCATTGTGTGAGAGCCTCTTAGCGCCAACGTGAGCCCGGCGTCGAACTGCGTCCGCCACTCGCCCTTGAGACTCGGCGTGAACAGCGTGCGCACCGGCAGTCCGAGCTGCCTCAGGGTCGCCGCAAACGTGCGCGTCTCGACGGGCTTGAACCAGTGCGAGTGGTACGGGCCGCTCGAGAGGAAGAAGCGGGTGCCGTCCTCGCGAAGGACCACTCCCTCTGAGAGAGCGAGCGCACGTGGATCGTTGGTGCGCAACTGCGCGTTCGTGTCGTACCTGAACGGGCCGTCGCGAAGCGGGTGGAAGTAGCCGCTCCACATGAGCACGGCGCCGCCGTCGGGACCATTGGCGAAAGGCGTGAACCCGGGCAGGGTCGCCGCGGCCACGAGCGCTGCAAGAAGCGCCATCGCGGGAACGTACGCCCGGCGTGTGAAGGTCTCGTAAGCCCGGGTACCTTGGAGGAGTGCGCTACCGCGCCACGCTCGTCGCCCTGGTCGTCCTCGCGTCCGCGGCGGCGGCGGGCGCCGCGATCCTGCACGAGTCGCGAGACCTCGACGAAACGATCCGGTCCATCGCGTTGAACGGCCGGGTGCATGCGCGCGTCGTGCTGCCACCCGGGTATTCCGACTCGCGCGAGCGGTACCCGGTCGTGTACTTCCTGCACGGGCTACCCGCGAACGCGGCGGCGTACCGCGGCAACGATTGGGTGATCGACGAGCTCGAGCGTGCCGGCCCCGCGATCCTCGTCATCCCGCAAGGTGCACGCGCCGGCGACCGCGACCCCGAGTACCTGAACTGGGGCGCCGGACGGAACTGGGAGACGTACGTCGCGACCGAGGTACCGCGCTACGTCGACGCCCACTTCAGGACGATCCGCTCCCGGTCCGGGCGCGCCATCGTCGGCGTGTCGGCCGGCGGCTACGGCGCGATGATCCTCGGCCTGCACCACCTCGCGGAGTTCAGCGTGATCGAGTCGTGGTCCGGCTACTTCCACCCCACCGACCCGACGGGAACGGTGTCCCTCCCGCGCGAGCCCGCGGCGTCGGCCCGCAACCTGGTCGGCGACCTCGAGAGCTCCGAGCAGCGGCTGCCGACGTTCGTCTCGTTCTACGTCGGCCGAGGCGACACCCGCTTCCGCAGCGACAACGTGCGCCTGGACGCCGAGCTGACCACCGGCCGCATCCCGCACACATTCGATCTCTATCCCGGGTCGCACACGACGGCGCTGTGGAAGACCCACGGAACGGCATGGCTCCGCCTGGCTTTGCGGCATCTCGCGGCTCCGCGCTGAACCGACGCTTAACCCATCCCTTCCACCTTCTTGACGGGTGAGGGCGTACAACCTCTCTCGTGACGCAGGCACTGGCGCCGTCCTGGGCCCGCGCGGCGCTCGTCGCGACCGTCGCGTTCGTCGCGGTCGGCAGCTTCGGCGTGTTCAACTACGTCGACAACTACTGGACGTACCGTGGCTTCGCGCCGCCGCGCGACGCGGCGTTCGTGAAGGTGGAGGGCACCGCGACGCGCTTCTACGTGGCAAGCGCGGCGCTCGGCGGGCGGCGCCAGCCGGTCGACGTCTACCTCCCGCCCGGCTACGCACAGCACCCGGCGCGCCGCTACCCGGTGCTCTACCTCCTCCACGGTGTGCCCGGACGGCCGGGGGCGTTCCTCGCGACTGTGCGGATGGGCGTGGTCGAAGACGAGCTCGTCGCCCTCCACCGCGCGCGCCCGGCGATCCTCGTGATGCCGTTCGGCTCGACGGGCTCGTTCACCGACAAGGAGTGGGCGAACGGGATCCGGAAGCACGAGGGCTGGGAGACGTTCGTCGCCCGCGACCTCGTCCGCGCAGTCGACAAGCGCTACCGGACGATCGCCTCGCAGGACGGCCGTGCGATCGGCGGTCTCTCGGAGGGTGGCTACGGCGCGATCAACATCGCGGTGCATCACCCACGTGAGTTCAAGCTCGTCGAGAGCTGGAGCGGCTATGAAGAGGCGGATCCGATCCGCAGCATCTTCGGGAAGGATCGTGCTCTTCTCACCGCGAACAGCCCGGCCCTGACCATTCCCGCCGTCGCGACGACCTTGCGTGCCGGCCACGTGAGCTTCTGGTTCTACACGGGGACGGAAGACACCCACTTCCGTGCGCAGAACGTCGCGTTCGCGTCCGAGCTCGCGTCACTCGGCATCCCGCACCGCTTCTACGTCGTTCGTGGCGGACACAACTGGGCGATCTGGCGCGGCAACGCAGCACGCGCGTACCTCGCCTTCTCGAGGGGCCTCGGTGCTGCGTAGAGCCACGGCGCTGCCGTTCGCCGTGCTGGTCGCGGCATCGGCAAGCGGCTGGCTGTACCTCGTACGGCCGTCTGTTCCGGGGCCGCGCATCGGGGAGGCGCTGCCGCTCGACGAGCTCTCGCGCCATGCCGCCTCGCCGGTCCTGTGGTACGTGCTCGTCTGGCTGGTCGCCGGCTCGCTGCTCGGGCTCGTGGTGCGCTGGTCGGGCACGGACCGGTTGACGGCCGCGGTCGTGCTCGGCATCACGGTCGGCCTCTTCGAGTACCTGCAGAGCGGGGTCTCGATCTCGGTCGTCCGGCAGATCTCGATGCGATCCGCGCTCGATGCCGCCGACACGCTCAAGCCCGTCTACCTCTCGGCGATGACGACCGCGATCGCGATCGCCGCGATCGCGAGCCCGCGCGTCCGAGCTCGGCGTGCGCCGCTCCTCGTCGCCACTGCGGTCGCCGCGGGCGGCGCGCTCAACCTGTTCCACGCGATGCTCCCGGGTGACGACCGCGGATTGCTGCGGTCGATGACGCCCGACGGCGTCGGCCCGCTCGCGCACGCCACGGGTGCCCTGCTCGCGGTCGGGCTGCTCGTGGCATCGCGCGGCCTCGCGCGCCGCCGCCGACGCTCCTGGCAGGTAGCGATCGCGCTCGCCGGGCTTTCGACGCTGCTGCACGTGCTGCACGGCTTCACCCACGGCACGCTGGTCTCGGCGGTGCTGGTGGTCGTGCTCCTCGCACGCCGCCACGACTTCGACGGCCCGGGGGACGAAGCGACGAAGCACCTGCTCGTCATTCGCCTCGGCGTCGCCTCTGCAGCGCTGGCGACGTACGGTGCGGCCGCGCTGTGGCTCAACCGCATCGCGGCCGACCAGCCGTTCACCGCGGGGTTCGCCGCGCGCGAGGTCGGGCGCGGGCTGCTCGGCCTCGAGCTCCGCGGCTCGCCCCACCTCGCCGGGCATTTCGGTCACTGGTACCCGCTGTCGCTGCTCTTGCTCGGGCTGGCGGCTGTCGCCTGGGTGCTCGCCGGCTGGCTCGCGCCCTGGCGCTACCGCGCCGCGCAGGCCGAGCGCGAGCGCGAGATCGCGCGGTCGCTCGTGCACGCCTGGGGCGCCGACACGCTCGCGCCGTTCGTCCTGCGCCGCGACAAGTCGTACTTCTTCAGCGAGGGCGAGGCGGCGTTCGTCGCCTACCGCGTCGTCGGGGGCGTCGCGATCGTGTCCGGCGATCCGGTCGGGCCTGCGGAGAGCGGCGACGAGCTCGTCGCACGGTTCGTCGCCTACGCCCGGACGCGCGACTGGCGCATAGCGATCCTGGGCGCGTCGGAGCGATGGCTCGGCGTGTATGCACGGCACGGCCTGCACGCGCTGTACCACGGCGACGAGGCGATCGTCGACACGGCGTCGTTCTCGCTCGAGGGACGGCCGATCCGCAAGGTGCGCCAGTCGGTGCACCGGCTCGGCAACGCCGGCTACACGACACGCGTTCTCGCACCGAGCGCGATCGACTCGACGTTGCGGCTCGAGCTGGAAGCGGTGGCGGACGAGTGGCGCGGCGACCAGCCCGAGCGAGGGTTCGTGATGGCGCTCGATGCGCTCTTCGGGCTCGACGACGAGGAGGCGTTGTTCGTCGTCGGCTTCGACCCGGCGGGGACGGCGGCCGGCTTCCTGCATTTCGCCATCTCGCTCGCGGGCAGTGCACTGTCGCTCTCGTCGATGCCGCGGCATCGCGACACGCCGAACGGCTTCAACGAATGGTTGATCAGCGCGGCGATCGACTGGGCGCGCGCCAACGAGTTCGAGCGCGTGTCGTTGAACTTCGCCCCGTTCGCCGCGCTGCTTGCACCCGAAGCCGATCTGACGACGATGCAGGAGATGCAACGGCGCGCGCTCGTCAAGCTGAAAGGCCACTTCCAGCTCGACAACCTGCTCGCGTTCAACCGTAAGTTCTTCCCACGGTGGGAACCGCGGTTCGTCGTGTACGAGCGCCGTCGCGATCTTCCGCGCGTCGGGATCGCCGCGCTCGCCGCCGAGGCGTACCTTCCGTTTCTGAACGAGCGGCGATGAGCCTCGCTGCCGCGCTCGTGCTGTCGATCGCGTCGGCGGTCGCGCTCAACTGGGGCTACCTGGCGCAACACGGCGCCGCACGCGAGCTCCCGCCGCTGTCGCTGCGAGCACCCATCCGGTCGCTTCGCTCGCTCTTCAGCGACCTCTCCTGGCTCGCAGGGTTCAGCGTCGGGATCGTCGGCTGGCTGTTCTACATCGGCGCACTCGCGCTGGCGCCGCTCTCCCTCGTGCAGGGCGTCTCGGCGGGCGGCATCGCCGTGCTGGCGGCACTCGCCCGCCGCCGGGGCGATCCGATGTCGCGCCTTCAGTCCGGCGCGATCGTCGTCGCGACAATCGGGCTCGGCCTCCTCGCAGTGTCGCTTGCGGGTGGCACGACGAACGCGCACGGGACGAAGTCGGCGGACGTCGCCGTGTGGCTCGTGGTGCTCGTCGGCCTCGCGGCGCTCTCGTCGTCGAGTGGGCTCAAGCTCGCGGCCGGCGCGTCGCTCGGGGTTGCGGCCGGTCTTCTCTACGCCACGGGTGACATCGCGACGAAGGCAGGAACGTTCGGCGGGGCGTGGGCGCTGTTCTTCGTCGCGATGCTCGCGGCGCACGGCCTCGCTTTCGTCGCGCTCCAATTCGGCTTCCAACGGGGCGGTGCGCTCGCGACCGCCGGCACGGCGACGCTCTTGACGAATGCAGTGCCGATCGCGGCAGGGCTCTTTCTCTTCAACGAGCATCTGCCCGGCGGGCCGCTCGGCGCAGTCCGCGCCACCGGGTTCGCGCTCGTGGTGGCCGCAGCAGCCGCGCTCGCCCGCGCCGAGACGCCGCCTACGGCCGTTGGAGCAGTGCCACAGCCTGGGCCGCCAGGCCTTCAGCGCGCCCGGTGAAGCCGAGCTGATCGGTCGTCGTCGCCCGCACGTTCACCTCGGCACCGTCAAGCGCGCCGGACAGGCGGCTGCGCATCTCGTCGCGCCGAGCTGCGATGCGCGGCTCCTCGCCGATCAGGATGCAGTCCGCGTTCACCACGGCCCACCCCGCCTCGCGCACCTGCCGGTGTGCTTCGCGCAGGAGCTCGATGCTGACGGCGCCGCGGAATCTCTCGTCGCCGGACGGGAAGAGCGAGCCGATGTCGCCCAGGCCGGCCGCGCCCAGGATCGCGTCGGTGAGCGCGTGAGCGATCACGTCCCCGTCCGAATGGCCGGCGAGGCCCCGCGGGTGATCGAAGCGAACGCCGCCGAGCACGAGCGGAACGCCCTCGGCGAAGGCGTGTGCATCGACGCCCAGCCCGACGCGCATGCTCACGGCAGCACCTCGGGCAGCTCGTCCAGCGAGCGGATGCGAATCGCCTCGGCCGGCGGCTCCTGCAGGTGGCCCCACGGGCCGCGGCGGATGTGCACGCCTGTCATCCCTGCGCGGATCGCCGGGGCGACGTCGTTGTCGACGCGATCGCCCACGTAGGCGATTCTCTCAGCTGGGACCCCCGCGAGCTCCGCAACGCGCTCGAAGAACCCGGGTGACGGCTTCCAGACGCCCAGGCTCTCCGACGAAGCGACCGCATCCACGAGGGGAGCGAGCTCCCGCTCCACGAACGCCGGTGTGTTCCCGCAAGCGCATACGCGGTAGCCGGCGGCCTGCAGACGCTCCAGGCACGGACGGGCGTCCGGATACCAGTCGTCCATCGTCCAGGCCCCAGCAGGATGCTCGATCCCGAGCATCGACCAGACGTCGTCGTGCGGCCGCTCCAGCGCGATCGTCGCCCCGAGCCCCGCCATCAGCGTGAAGGGCGTGACGCCGCCCGCTTCCGCGACGCGCGTCCACATGCCTGTCTCGTCGACGAGCGTCTCGCCCACGTCGAAGACCACCGCCTCTACAGCCATGCGGCGACCCGTTCGAGGTCGGTTCGCGTCGTCACCTTGAGCAGCCGTTCGTCGCCCTGGACGATCCGGACGCGTCCGCCGGTCTTCTCCAGGAGCGATGCGCAGTCCGTGGTGGCGTGTGTCGACTCGACACACGCTCGGAAGACGGGCGCCACGAACGCCTGCGGCGTCTGCACGGTGACGAGCGCGGCGCGGTCGAGTGTCTCCACGACGATGTCGCCGTCGACCCGCTTCACGGTGTCGGACACGGGCAGGGCCGGCACCGCGCCGTCGAACCCCTCGCCGAGCGCCTCGATCACACGCGCGATCACCTCGTCCGGCAGCACCGGACGTGCGGCGTCGTGGACGAGGATCACCGCCGCATCCTCGGGCACCTCCGCGACCCCGGCTCGCACGGACTCGGTCCGGGTCGCACCGCCGGTCACGCACGCCGTCACCTTCGACGCTCCGATCTCCTCCGCGAGCAGGATCGCGGGCTCCTCCCACTCGGGCGGAGCGACGACGACCACGGCGTCGATCCACTCGCTCTCGTCGAGCCGCCGGAGCGGCTCCGCGAGCAGGGGCAGGTCGCCGAGGCGCACGAAGGCCTTCGGCCGGTCCTCTCCGAGCCGCTCCCCTCGCCCGGCGGCGACGAGGACGGCCCAGACGCTCACCTAGCTGCTGCGGGCTTCTTCGCGGCCGGCTTCTTCGCGGCGGCAGACGTCGTCTTGCGAGCTGCGGCCGGCTTCTTCGCCGCCGCGGGCTTCTTCTCGGCGGCGGCCTTCGGCTTCGCGCCCTCGGTCAGCGTTTCCTCGAGCCACTCGAGGGCTTCCTCTTCGCTCATGTTCTTCGCGTACATGAGCTCGGAGGCGAGGATCTTCTTCGCCTTGACATACATCTGCTTCTCGCCGGTCGAAAGGCCCTTCTCGCCGTCGCGGAGCGCGAGGTTGCGGACGACCTCGGCGAGCTCGTAGATGTCGCCGGTCTTCATCTTGTCGCGATTGTGCTTGAAGCGCCGGTTCCAGTTCTTCGGCATCTCGGTGCCACCGGAGGTCAGGTACTTGACGACCTTCTTGACCGCCTCTTCGTCGATCACCTTGCGCAGACCGACGCGCTCGGCGTTGTCGGCGGGGACGTTCACGGTCATGTCGTTGTGCAGGATCTTGATCGTGAGGTACTCGCGCTTCTCGCCCAGAACTTCCTTCTTCTCGCGCTTCACGACCGTGCCTGCACCGTGGTGCGGATACACCACTTTGTCGCCGACCTTGTACAAGAGCTCCTCCGGTTCCGTCTGTAGTCGCGAAAGTGCCGGCGGCCCCGAGGCTCCACCGGCAAGGACTGACAGGGTACCAGAAACCCTGCAAATTCGCCTTTTTTGCGAAAAGCCCTGCTAGGACGAGAAATCGGCCAGCGCGGCCGCGAGAGCCGTCCGCAGCGTCTCCGAGCCGGGCCCGAGCACGGTCTCGCAGCCGAACTTGCGGCATTCCTCGAGCCGGCGATCCACCTGGGTGGCCGGGCGAAGCCGGCCCGTGAGCCCGATCTCCCCGAACGCTGCCAGCCCGTCACGGACGGGCACGCCTTTCGCCGCAGAGGCGATCGCGAGGGCGATGCCGAGGTCGGCGCCCGGCTCGTCGATGCGGACGCCGCCCGCGACGTTGACGAAGACGTCGGCCGCCCCGAGCGGCAAGCCCGCGTGCCGCGTGAGGACGGCAACGATCATCGCGAGGCGCTTCGGGTCGACGCCCGTCCCCACCCGCCGGGGCATCGCCAGATCGGTCGGAGCGACGAGCGCCTGGATCTCGAGGAGCAGCGGCCGCGTGCCCTCGAGCGTGCAGGTCACCGCGGCGCCGATCTCACCCCCGTGTGTGCGCCCGAAGATCTCCGACGGATCGGGGACGCCGACGAGCCCCGCGCCGGTCATCTCGAAGACGCCGAGCTCGTTCGTCGAGCCGAAGCGGTTCTTGACCGCCCGCAGGATGCGATGGGCGTGGTAGCGGTCACCTTCGAACTGGAGGACGCAGTCGACGAGATGCTCGAGCACGCGTGGGCCGGCAACCGAGCCGTCCTTCGTCACGTGGCCGACGAGGAACGTCGCGACGCCGTTCTCCTTCGAGACGCGCAGCAGCCGCGCGGCCGCCTCGCGCACCTGCGACACCGATCCCGGCGCCGAGCCGATCTCGTGCGACCAGAGCGTCTGCACGGAGTCGATCACGCACACCGCGGGCTGCTCTCGCTCCAGGGTCGCGCAGACGGCGTCGAGCTCCGTCTCGGCGAGGATCTCGACGCCGTCGCAGCCGCCGAGCCGGGCCGCGCGCAGCTTCACCTGCGCGACCGACTCTTCGCCGGTGACGAGCAGTGCACGCCGGTCTCGGGAGATCGCGCCGAGCGCGTTCAGGAGTAGCGTGGACTTGCCGACCCCCGGCTCGCCGCCGACCAGCACGAGTGACGCGGGCACGAGGCCGCCGCCGAGGACGCGGTCGAGCTCCGGCACACCCGTCGGGATCCGCTCGGATTCCTCCGCGAGCACGTCGACGAGGCGGAGCGGCGCGCGCGCGGCGCCAGGCTTCGACCCGCGTGGGACCGGCGCCTCGGCGACCATCGTCCCGAACTCACCACAGCCGGGACAACGGCCGAGCCAGCGCCCGGACGCGGTCCCGCACTCGGTGCAGACGTGCTGAATCGCAGCGGGCTTGGCCATGGGCGGACTACCGTACTCCCGCCGCCCGACGGCATTCGTGCCGGCTTCGTGAAATTACGCGGTCACGGACTCGGCGGCCGTCGCACGCTCGAGCCACGGCGTGGCGCCGAGCCGGTCGAAGATCTCGCGCGCCGTCGAGAGCAGCGGCTCGGCCTCGCCCGGTCGTCCGATTCGTGCCAGCCATTCGGCGTACTCGAGCGAGGTGACCGCCTCGTCGAACGGCAACTCGAGCGCCCGGAATTGCGCAACGGCAGCCGCGAAGTGGCGGTCCGCCGCGGGCAGCTCACCCGCGAGCAGCGCACGGAAGCGATTCGCCAGAGCCGCCAAGAACGGCGGCTTCAGACCCGGGGCAGCGTCGTCGATGGTTCCGAGCAGGCGCTCCACTGTGCCCTGCTCGCCGAGCGCGTAGCTCGACTCGAGCGCATGACGCATCGCCTGCTTGACGTCCTGCGCGCCGAGCCCCATCACGGACGCGCCGTCGATCACGACCTGCGCGGCGGCGAGCGCGTCGCAATGCGCCCCGCGAGCCGCGGCGGTCGCGGAAACCGCGGCGTAGTAGCAGCCCTTGGCCTGCAGGTCGACGGAGTCGGAGAGGCCGTCGTAGCGCTGGATAAGCGCCTCTGCCGCGCCGAGATCACCTCGCCGAAGGTAGATCTCGAGCACGCCCGTCGCCGGGCTGAGGAGGTTCGCCGTGGCGAGAGGACCGGGGGAGAGCTCGCCGAAGGTCGCGAGGGCCTCGTCCCACCGTCCGAGCAGGGTGAGCGCGTACGTCCGCTCGCTGAGGACGAATGCCTGGCCGGTCCTGCTTCCCACGCGCTCGCTCAGCCCCTCGGCCTGCTCCAGATAGTCGAGTGCCTCGCGTGGGCGATCCGCCTGGAACGCGCAGTCGGAGAGACTCGTCGCCGCGTTGCTGGCCGAGCGCCAGCGCTCGGTCTCCCGTGCCGTATCCATCGCGAGGCGAAGCAGGGCGCGAACCTCGATCGGCCTGGTCGACTGGAGCAGGATCGACTTCGCGCTCCAGCCTCGG
>DASXDB010000098.1:0-8850 GCA_036490895.1 Gaiellaceae bacterium | reverse complement strand
GACGACACGTTCCGTCGTCGGCGGCCGCGGCGTCGACACCGACGCGCTGACCAGGACGAACTCCTGCACGTCGCGGTAGGAGAGCGCGTCGTTCGTCTCGCGCTCGCGTCCGATGGTCGACGAACGCTCGCTCGACATGTTTCCGCCGCAGAGCGAGCCGGCGACGTGCCCCGGATACACCTCGACGTCGTCGCCGAGTGCCGTGAGCCGCTCGAGTGAGCCGAAGAGGTCCTGCGCGCCTTCGCGGGCGGCGATCGCAAGGTCGGGGCGCGCCGCGTCGCCGACGAAAAGGGAGTCCCCCGTGAGCACGAGCCGGTCGCCGATCACAAACGCGCAGTGCTCGGGCCGGTGACCGGGTGTGTGCAGGACGCGGATCTCGGTCGCGCCCGCGCGGACGACGTCGCCGTCGGCCAGCGTCTCGCAGGGATACGTAGGCTCGGCCAGTGAGTGGATCGCGACCGGGAGCCCATGCTCGACCGCAAACCGGCCGTGCCCGGACACATGGTCGGCATGGGTATGCGTCTCGAGCACGCGCTCGATCCGCACCTCTTCTTCCTCTGCCGCCGCGAGGTACTGCTCGATCGCGAGCGCTGGGTCGACGACCACCGCGACGGCCGCGTCGCGGTCTCCGACCAGGTACGAAGCGCACCCTAGGTCGTCGTCGACGAACTGGCGGAAGACGAGCACCGCGCGCGGAGCCTACCCCGTCAGTCGGCGGGAGGTGGGCGGAGCCAGACGTAGATCCCGACGAACAAGCCGATCAGAGCGAGCGCGCCGGCCACGAGCGCGACCGCGATCGCCGCCTTACCGAGCGAGCGGGCGCCGTTGTCGCGCGTCGTGCTCTTCACGACGTCCAGACCCACCTTGTAGGTGATCGACGTGCCCGTTCGGTCGCCGACGAGGACGTTGAACATCAGCGTCCCGGTCGTGCTCGGAGCCGTGCCGCGGATCCCGAACGTGGCGTACTCGCCCTTGGGGATCCGGCCGCCGCTCCACGTGATCGAGCCGCCGGCCTTCGACTCCGTCCAGCCCGGCTTCGCCTCCGGGTCGTCCAGGTCGAAGCCCTGCGGGACGGTGAGGGTCACGTGGTCGACGCCCAGATCGTCGTCCTCGTTCGGCGCACTGAACGTCAGGTCGACCGCTTCGCCGACGCTGACGCGCGTGGGGGAGACCGAGAGGTGCGCCCACGCCGACGGCACGAAGACGAGTGCGCTACAGACCGAGATGGCGCGCAATGACCATGCGCTGAACCTCATTGGTGCCCTCTCCGATCTCGAGGATCTTCTGGTCGCGGTACAGCCGCGAGATCGCGTACTCGTCCATGAAGCCGTACCCGCCGTGGATCTGCAGCGACCAGTTCGCCGCCCGGTGTGACAGCTCGCCGGAGAACAGCTTGGCCATCGCCGCGGACTTGCGGAAGTCGCGTCCCTCGTCCTTCTCCCAGGCCGCCTTCCAGACGAGCTGGCGCGCTGCCTCGATCTCCGTCGCCATGTCGACGAGCTTCGTCTGCACGGACTGGAACGTCGCGATCGGCTTCCCGAACTGCTCGCGCTCCTTCGCGTAGTCATAGGCGAGGTCGTACGCGCCCTGCGCGAGCCCGACGCCCATCGCGGCGACCGAGATGCGACCGCCGTCGAGGATCTCCAGGAACTGCTTGAACCCTTCACCGCGCGGGCCGAGCAAGTTCTCCTCGGGAACGCGCGCGTCGTGGAACGACAGCTCGCGGGTGTCGGACGCGCGCCAGCCGAGCTTCTCCATGGCCGCTGAGACGACGTAGCCCGGTGTGCCGTTCGGGAGGATGAGGTTGGAGATCTCGCCGTCGCCGGTGACCGCCGTGATCGTCACGCACGCGGTGATGTCGGTGCCGGCGTTCGTGATGAACATCTTCGCGCCGTCGACGACCCACTCACCGTTCTCGAGCCGCGCGGTGGTACGCGTCGCGCCCGCATCCGAGCCCGCGTTCGGCTCGGTCAGCCCGAACGCCGCGAGCTTCTTCCCCGACGCCAGATCGGGAAGCCACTGCCGCTTCTGCTCGTCGCTGCCGAAGTAGTAGATCGGGAGCGTGCCCAGCGAGTGATGCGCGGCGACGGTGATCGCGACCGACGAGTCGATGCGCGTCAGCTCTTCGACGGCGATCGCGTACGCGAGCGTGTCGGTGCCGCCGCCGCCGTATTCCTCGGGAATCGTCATCCCCATGAGACCGAGCTCGGCCATCTCGGCGACGAGGTCGTACGGGAAGCGCTTCTCGCGATCGAGCTCCTCGGCGACCGGGGCGACCTTCTCGAGGGCGAACTGGCGAACCGTGTCGCGCAGCAGGTCGTGCTCGTCGTCGAGATCGAAGCCGAGGCTCACGCCAGCTCCTCCGCGAGCTCGACGATCAGCCGAACGCCGAAGCCGGTGCCGCCCTGGTCGAGTGCGTAGTCGGGCCGGCGCCGTTGGATGTACGCCGGGCTGATGTCGAAGTGCGCCCAGGCGCCGTCCCCGGTGAACTCGTGCAAGAACTCGGCTGCGAGGATCGGCGAGCCTTCGCGGAGCTCGGAGGCGTTCTTCATGTCGGCGAAGTCCGAGTCGATGTAGCGACGGTAGCGGGGGTGCAACGGGAAGCGTACGAGCAGGTCGCTGCTCCGCTCCGATGCGCGCTCGATCGCAGCCGCGAACGCCTCGTCGTTGCAGAACCAGCCTGCGTACAGGTCGCCGAGCGCGAGGCTCATCGCCCCGGTCAGCGTGGCGAAGTCCGCGATGTGGGTCGCTCCCTCCGTGCGCGCGTAGTGAAGCGCGTCGGCGAGGATCAGCCGCCCTTCGGCGTCGGTGTTCACGACCTCGATCGTCTTTCCGTTCGCGGCGCGCAGGATGTCGCCCGGCTTGAACGCGTTTCCGCCCTGGACGTTCTCGGTGGCGGCGACGACCGTCACGAGCCGAATCGGAAGCCCGAGCTCGGCGATCGCGGCGGTCGCCTCGATCACGGCTGCGCCGCCGCACATGTCGCCCTTCAAGTCCTGCATGCGAAGCGGCGGCTTCAGCGAGACCCCGCCGGAGTCGAACGTGACCGCCTTGCCGACGAGGCCGAGCGTCAGGTCGGCACGCGCGCCCGGAGGGTCGTAGCGCATGCAGATGAGGTGCGGCTCGCGCGGGCTGCCCGACCCGACGGCGGCGAACGCGCCCATGCCGTGCGCCTCGATCCACTCTCGTCCGCGGGTCTCGACCGCGACGTGACCGCCGGCGAGCGACTCGGCATGGCGCGCAAGCGCCTCGGGGGTCAGATCGTTGGGCGGTCGGTTCGCGAGATCGCGGGCCGCGTCGAGGTGACGCGCGATCACCGCCTGGCGCCTCGCCACATCGTGGAGGTCGGCCGGCGCGTGGACGACCAGCGTCAGCTCCGGCCGGTCGGCATACCGCTGCTTGAAGAGGCCGGGGTCGTACGCGCCGAAGGCGGTCCCGTCGACGATCGCGCGCACCTCGTCGGAGCTGCCGGCCTGCCAGGCGACCGAGCCGCCGTCGCCGCGAAGCGACCTCGCCGCGTGCGCGGCGGCGCTGCGCAAGCCGTCCTGGCCGGGCAACTGTGGAGCGCCGACACGGAGCTCGTTTGCCTCCCGCCGGACATCGCCGGGCGCGAGCTGTGGATCGAGTCGCGCGCGGACGTCGGTGTCCGCAGGCTCCCTGGTCTCGACCCGCACGCTGCGCGACTCTACCCGCTTGGTCAGGTACG
The DNA here is from genome assembly GCA_036490895.1 of Gaiellaceae bacterium. Lineage (GTDB taxonomy): Bacteria > Actinomycetota > Thermoleophilia > Gaiellales > Gaiellaceae > PALSA-600. Next base: position 5,144 of record DASXDB010000098.1, on the reverse strand, counting down.
GTTGCCTAGTGGCAGCCAAGGAGTTCTTCGACAGCCTCGAATCGCGCGCGGATCCGTCGAAGCTCGAGGGGATGTCGAACTCGTACCTCTTCGACATCGAGGACGAAGGGCAGTGGCTGGTCACGGTCGCCGGCGGGAAGCTGACGGTGTCCGAAGGCGGTGGAGAGGCCGACGCGACGATCACGGCGTCCGGCGAGACCTTCGACAAGATCATCGACGGCGAGCAGAACCCGACGACCGCCTACATGACCGGCAAGCTGAAGATCAAAGGCGACCTCGGGGCCGCCATGAAGCTCCAGAAGCTCTTCTAGTCGTCGAGCTCGACGAGCAGCGTGCCCCCGGCGACCCGGTCGCCTTCTGCGACGTGCACGGCAGCCACCGTCGCGTCGTAGGGAGACACGAGCGGCGTCTCCATCTTCATCGCCTCGAGGACGACGAGCGGCTCGCGCGCGGCGACGCGATCGCCCGCCGCGACGAGGACCTTGATCACGGTGCCCGGCATCGGTGCGACGACCCTGCTCCCCTCCTCGCCGGCCCCGTGCGCGTGCGCTGCGGCGTCGATGTCGGGAGGTGCCTGCAGGGCGGCCGACGGCAGGTTGAGACGGAAGCCGCCTCGCCACACCGGGTCGGGCGTGCGGGCCGGCGGTGCAGAGAGCGGGGGGTGCTCGACGAGGAACGCGGTCGTCGCCTCGCCCGCCCGGAGCACCGGGTGCGCGACGAGCCAGCGCAGGAACGGGAGATTCGTCGACAGGCCGACGACCTCGGTCGCCGCCAGCGCAGCGGCGAGCCGGTCGAACGCCTCGTCGCGCGTCTCCCCGCTTGCGATCAGCTTCGCGATCAGCGAGTCGTAGCCCGTGCCGATCCCGTCTCCCTCGGCGACGCCGGCGTCGACGCGTACGGACGCGGGCAGGCGAAGCCGCTCGATGCGTCCCGCCTGCGGCAGGAACGTCCGCGGATCCTCTGCGTAGAGCCGCACCTCGACGGCATGACCGTGCAGGACGGGGGTGACATCGAGCTTCTCGCCGCGCGCGATGCGGAGCTGCCACTGCACGAGGTCGACGCCGGTGACCGCTTCGGTCACCGGATGCTCGACCTGGATGCGGCCGTTCAGCTCGAGGAAGAAGAACTCGCGGCCTTCGACGACGAACTCCGCGGTGCCGGCCGAGCGATACCCGATCGCGCGCGCGAACCGAACGGCGGCATCGCTCATCTGCGCACGCAGGTCCGCGTCGAGCGCGGGCGACGGCGATTCCTCGAGCACCTTCTGGTGCCGGCGCTGCACGGAGCAGTCGCGCTCGCCGAGTGCGAGCACGGTGCCGTGCGCGTCGGCGAGGAGCTGAATCTCGACATGGCGCGGCCGCTCGAGGTACTGCTCGAGATACACGCGGTCGTCTGCGAACGCCGCCTTTGCCTCACGCCGCGCGGCGGCGAGTGCTTCCTCGAGCTCGTCGGCAGAGCGCACGACGCGCATGCCGCGGCCGCCTCCGCCTGCGGCCGCCTTCACGATCAGCGGCGGGTCGGACGCCTCCGGGATCGTCGGGACGCCGGCCTCGGCAGCCACGCGCTTCGCTGCGAGCTTGTCGCCGCCGGCCCGGAGCGCGTCCGGCGGCGGGCCGATCCACGTCAGCCCCGCGGCTTCGACGGCCTCCGCGAACTCGCCGCTTTCCGCCAGGAAGCCGTAGCCGGGGTGGATGGCGTCCGCGCCCGTCTCCTTCGCTGCGCGGATGTGCTCCTCGGAATCGAGGTACGACCGGATCGAGACCGCCGCGTCTGCCGAGCGCGCGTGCAGCGAGCCCGCATCGTCCGCCGCGACGACCGCGACAGCGGCGAGCCCGAGCTCGTGTGCCGCGCGGAACACGCGCAGCGCGATCTCACCGCGGTTCGCGACGAGGACCTTGTTCACGCGCGGGACGTTAGTCGCCCGAGGAGCCCAAACGAGGCGATGCAGATCAGCGAGAGGGCGAGATACGGGACGGCGTCCGCGGTGGCGTGCGCGAGCCCGCCGCCGCCCGCCGCGCCGAGCGTCTCGCCGGGCGCCCACGCGAGGTTCACGAGCGCGAACGCATAGCCGTAGTCCAGGCCGCGCGCCTCGGACACGTTGGTCAGAAGCGTGAGCGCGGGGGTGAAGGACGCGCCGAAGGCGAGGCTGGCGAGCACGACCACGACGGCGAGCAAGATCGCCTTGTTGGGCCAGGGAAGCACGGCCGCGAAGACCGCCGAGCCCGCGAGGCCGGCGAGGATCGGAAGCGTCGTGCCGCGCCGGTCGGAGATCCGCCCGACCAGGATGTTGTTCCCGGACTCGAGCGCGGCTGTGCAGAGGAACACCGCGCCGATCGCCGCACCGCCGTAGCCGAGATGGGCCAGGCGGAGCGGGACGAGCACGGATAGGTTCCCGAAGAGCAGGCCGGGCAGGAGGACGAGCCAGAAGCACACGAGCAGCTGCCGGTCGCGAAACGCGGAGAAGAGCGCGGAGATCGGCTGCGGCTCGCCGGGCGATGCTGCCGATGCCGTCGCCGCGAACGCGACGAGGCCGAGGGATGCGACGCCGACGACGCCGAACGTCCAACCCGTGCCGGCGAGCGACGCGACCCCGCCGAGCACCGGCCCGAAGAGCGTGCCGCCGACGGCGGCGGCGAACGCCGAGCCGATCAGCGTTCCGCGCCGCCCCTCCGGCGCGGCGGCGATGAGCCACGCCAGGCCGCCTGTCCACGAGAACGCGCTCGCGACGCCCTGGACGAAGCGGGCGACGAAGAGCTGCCACGCGTGATCGGCGAAGCCGAAGATCACGACGCAGACCGCAACCGTGCTCAGGCCGACGACGACGGTGGGCTTCACGCCGAGCCGCGCGGCGACGACGCCGCTCGGGATCGCCCCGATCAGCACTCCCAGCGGGTAGGCCGCTGTCAGGGCGCCCGCGCCGGTCTTGCTCAGGCCGAGCGTGTGGGCGTAGTGCGGCAGCAGCGGTGTAAGCGCCGAGAAAAAGAGCATGTCGACGAAGACGACCGCTCCCGCCAAAAGGAGGATGCGCTGCACGGCCCCCGACGGTACCCTCCGACCTTCGCATGAGGGTCTGGATCGCCGCCGTCGCAGCAGCGCTCACGATCCCCGCCGTAGCCTCCGCAGGGACCGTGTTCCTGCTCGACGGCCGCGGTTGGGGGCACGGCGTCGGCATGAGCCAGTGGGGTGCGGAGGGCTACGCCCGGCACGGCTTCGACTACAAGCAGATCCTCGCGCACTACTACCCGGAGACGCACATCGGCATCGCGCAGCCGCGCGACGTGCGTGTGCTGCTCGTCCAGGGAAAGCCCTCCGTGCGCGTCGGTTCGACGGCTCCGTTCATGGTCGTCGACGCGCGAGGGCACAAGCTGCACCTGCCGGCGCGGGCGGTCGTGATCGACAAGCGGTTCATGCTGCAGCACATACGGCTTGCGCAGCCGCTGCGCTTCATCGCCGGCGCCCAGCCTCTCGAGATCGACCTCGCGCCCTATCGCGGCGACGTCGTTCTGAAGGCGAAACCCGACGGGTTGATGGCGGTCAACGTCCTGCCTCTCGACCGGTACCTCCGCGGAGTCGTGCCGTGGGAGACGCCGAAGGGCTGGCACCAGCAGACCTACGAGGCGCAGGCGGTGGCGGCGCGCTCGTACACACTCGCCACACTGAAGCCCGGCGAGGACTTCGACCTGTATCCGGACGCGCGCTCGCAGATGTACGGCGGCGTGGCAGCCGAGCGCACGGAGACGAACCTCGCCATCGGCGCGACCGCAGGGCAGGTGCTCGTCTGGCGCGACCGGATCGTTCCCGGCTACTACTTCTCGTCGTCCGGCGGCCGCACCTCGTCCGTGCACGACGCCTGGCCGAAGGCGCACCAGGTTCCGTACCTCGTCTCGGTGAGCGACCCGTACGACTACATCTCGCCGCATCACGTGTGGCCGACGCAGGTCCTGTCGGCCGCCAAGGTCGCATCCGTCCTCGGTCTCTCGGGAGTGCGCGACATCCAGGTCCTGCGCAACTCGTCGGGTCGTGCGCGGGCGGTGCGCGTTCTCACCACGCACGGCTGGCGGCAGTTGCCGGGCGCCGAGGTTCGCACGAAGTTCGACCTCGGCTCGATGGACTTCGACCTCCACGCGATGGAGCTCGACGATCCCGGGCGCGCGCTCTTCGGTCAGACGGTGCACGTCACCGGGTTCGTGCGCGGGCTCGGCAAGGCGCGGCTACAGGAGCTGACGGGAGCGGGGTGGGTCACCCTGCGTCACGTCCGCGTGTCGCCGGCGGGCCGCTTCAGCCTGGCGGTGCGGGCCACGCAGACGACCGAGTTCCGGCTCGCCTACAACGGCCTCGCCGGCGATCCGGTCGCCCTTCAGGTCGCGCCGCGGGTGTCGGTCTCGGCCGACGGCGGGCGCCTTCGTGCCCGGGTGAGCCCGGCCTTGCCCCTCCGGGTGGAGCGCCTGACGAACCGGCAGTGGCGCGCGGTTGCGAGCGCGAAAGGCGTGTTCGACGGCAACCTGCGCCCGGGGAGCTACCGCATCAGCGTGCGCGGCAGCGTGCACTACGCCGGCGAGATCTCGCCCCCGGTCGCGGTCCGCTCGACCTAGTCCCGACGGGGGATTACCGGCGGCCTTACGTTCGGCTTACGCAACCAGCGCGTTTGGCTCACACAGCGCGCCAACATATGGACTGTCGAAGCTGGAAATCCGAACGAGAGGTTGCTGATGCGGAAGTTCATGATCTTGCTCTCCCTGGTCGCACTCGCAGCTCCTGTCGCAGCGTTCGCGGACGCACCTCCGTCGCCGGCTCAGACGGCGAACGCGATGTGTGCCGCAGCGAAGACGGCGATGGGGGCCTCGTTTGCGACCACCTACGGAACGAACGCGTCGAAGGCCAACGCATTCGGCAAGTGCGTCTCCTCCCATGCGAAGGCTGCGAAGAACGCCGTCACCAATGCGTCGGCGTCGTGCAAGGCCCAGCAGGCGGATGCCACCAACTTCGCCTCGGCCCACGGCGGGCAGACGTTCGCGCAGGTCTACGGCGGCTCCAAGAACGGCAAGAACGCGATGGGCAAGTGCGTGTCGCAGGCTGTGCAGTCCACTGTCGCAGCGCAGGCGAAGGCGTCGAACGCGGCGCTGAAGTCGTGCAAGGCAGCGATG
>DASXDB010000097.1:0-3888 GCA_036490895.1 Gaiellaceae bacterium | reverse complement strand
GTCTTGGAGGCTCTCACATAATGAGGCTTCGTCGATCGGGCGTGATTGGCGAGTGCGATGCAAGGACGCAGGGTGTGCCCGTAGCGGTGGCTACGGGCACACCCGAGGACGCGGCAGCGTGCCGCCAAGCGCGGCCGAGCGGCTCAAGCTTCATTGTGTGAGAGCCTCTTAGACGGCGGGCAGATCGACTACGAAGCGCGCGCCGGTCGGATCGCCCCGCTCGTAGCGCAGGTCGCCGCGGTGCGCCCGCGCGTACGCGCGGGCGATCGCCAGGCCGAGGCCTGCCCCGGCGACGCGGTCACGCGCAACCCCGGCGCGTGTGAAGCGGTCGAACAGCGTCCCCTCGATCTCCTGTGCCACACCAGGCCCGGAGTCCTCCACCTCGACCCGAAGCCGGCCGTTCTCGGCCGTTGCGGTCACCCGCACCGGGGCCCCGCCGTACCGGAACGCGTTGGTGACGAGGTTCGTCACGACGTGGTCGAGGATCTGCGGATCGACGTGGGCGCTCGCGCCTTCCGGGACGCTGACCTCGACCTCGGCCGCGCGCTCCGGGGCGGCCATGGCGACCACCTGGCGCAGCCGGGGCTCGAGCTCGACCATCTGCGGGCGAACGTCGACGGCGTCCGCATCGAGCCGCGACAGATCGAGGAGCTGCTCGACGAGCGCCGCCATGCGGTGCGTCTGCTGCTCCAGCGCCTGACGAAGCTCGACCTTCTGCTCCTCGGAGAGGCGCTCGCCGACGTGGTTCAGCGTCTGCACGAAGCCGTGAATGGTCGTCACCGGAGTCCTCAGCTCATGGGCGGCAAGCGCAACGAAGTTCGTCATCAGCTCGTTCGCGCGCTCGAGCGCGAGCCGCGTCGCGTGCTCCTGCTCGAAGAGGCGCACGCGGTCGAGGGCGGTGGCGGTCAACCCGACGACCGTGTGCAACGCGCGCAGCTCGTCCTCGTTGAAGAACGGCGCGTACGGCGACGTCCAGGCGACGAACGAGAGCCCTTCCTCGGCGATCACGACCCCGCCCTCCGGCTCGACGGTTCCCCACGTCGCGAGCTCGTTGCCGTCGGCATCCCTCACTGCAAGACCGCGGGCGCCGACGAGCGCGGCGGCGGGAGCGGCGATGCGCATCGCGATCTCAGGCCGGGAGACGGCGAGCGTCACGAGGCCGCGCATCGCTTCCTGGAGCCGCGCCTGCTCCGGCGTGCGCCAGAGCGCCCGGACGATCCGCGGCGGGTCGATGCCCAGGTAGAAGGCGGCGATCGCGACGAAGCCGATCAGCTGGACGACCAGGGCGCCGGGGTGCGACTGGTTCGTCGCGAACGCCGTGGCGAGGAGGGCGATGGTAAGCATCGCGGCGGCGACGGCCAGCATCCGCATGCGCTTCGCTGAGACCGACGGCTGACCGCGCCCCGCACGCAGGAGCCGCACGGTGACCGTGATCGAGAGGAGCGTCCAGTGGACGAAGAAGACGACCACGTAGACGGCGAACGCCGCCGACCAATTCTCGCCGGCGGACGGGATGTCGGAGAGCGCGAACGTGAACACCGTCAGGCCCGCCGTGAGCGTCGTCACGATCACCTGCATCGCCCGGCCGGGCGGCGCGAACGTCGTCGCAAACCGGTACAGCAGGTACGGGAAGAGAACGAGCAGCTCGAGGTCGCCGCGCTGGAGCAGGTACTCGACCGCGCCGTGCGGATGCGACGGCGTGAGCCGGCCGACCGTGACGAGCAGTCCGATCGCGAGGAACGCGAGTGCGAGCCAGCCGGCGGGTCGGGCACGCCGGGTCCACCAGAGGCGAACGGAGACCACGGCCAGCGCGACCAGGCTGACCGAGTTCAGGACCCCGACGCTGATGACGAGTGCGTGCAGACTTCCCCCGATCTCGTGGCGCGCGCAATCGTACGCTTAACACGGTCTTAGGAGCGTCGGTCACAATTCGGCGATGACTGCCCGTGTTCTCGTCGTAGACGACGACCCCGCCGTCCGCTCGGCGGTGTCGCGTGCGCTGCGCGTCGACTACGTCGTGGCCGAGGCTGCCGACGGATCGGAAGCGCTCGCCGCGCAGGCGTCGTCGCCCGCCGACGTGATCGTCCTCGACCTCCTCATGCCGCAGGTCGGCGGGATCGAGGTGTGCCGGTCGCTCCGCCGCCGGGAGGATGCTGTCCCGATACTCGTCGTCACCGCACGGGATGCCGTCGACGACCGCGTCGAGGGGCTCGACGCAGGCGCGGACGATTACCTGGTCAAGCCGTTTGCGATCGAGGAGCTGCGCGCGCGCGTTCGCGCGCTGCTGCGACGGACCGGTGCCGGCGACGGTGCGCTGCGCTTCGAAGACGTGCTCCTCGACCCGGCGACGCGCGAGGCGCATCGCGGCGAACGCCGGATGCAGCTGACCCGCACCGAGTTCAACCTGCTCGAGCTCTTCATGCGCAACCCGCGCCAGGTGCTGACGCGGTCGCAGATCTACGAGCGGGTCTGGGGATACGACTTCGGAGCGACGTCGAACGCGCTCTGGGTCTACATCGGCTATCTCCGACGCAAGCTCGAAGAAGGCGGCGAGCCTCGCCTCCTGCACACGGTGCGGGGCGTCGGCTACGCGTTGCGCGAAGAGCCGTGAGCTTCAGGGCGCGTGTCACGCTGCTGGTCGCGGTCGCGATCGCGTCCACCGTTGCTGCGGTGTCCGTCGGCGTCTGGTTCGTCGCGAAACACGAGCTCTACGACCAGCTCGACTCGAGCCTTCGAGCCCAGGCCGTCACCAGTGCCGCGGGAGGCCCGCTCGGGGGCGGCGGCTTCGCGCTCGTCGTACACGCGGACGGCGATACATCGGGGCGACTCGAGGGCCTCCCAGTGACCTCGGGAATGCTCGGCGTCGCACGCGGGAACCGGGCCACCTACTACACCGACATCTCCGTGGAGGGGACCAAGTTCCGCGAGGTCGTGCTCGCCGTGCCAGGCGCGGGTACGGCAATCGTGACCGTGCTGCCTCTGGGACCCACGCAGCACGCTCTTCGGCGGATCCGGTTCTGGCTGCTGCTCGTGGGCGCGATCGGTATCGCCGTCGCCACCGCGCTCGCAGCGCTCGTCGCGACGGAGGCTCTGCGGCCTGTGCGCCGGCTCACCGCAGCTGCGGAAACGGTCGCAGCCACCGGCGACTTGCGAGAACGAGTCGTCGTTTCCGGAGAAGACGAGCTCGGGCGTCTTGCGACCCGCTTCAACGGCATGCTCGCCGCGCTCGAAGAATCGGTTGGACGGCAGCGCCGCCTCGTCGCGGACGCGTCGCACGAGCTGCGCACGCCGCTGACGGCGGCGCGGACGAATGTCGATCTCGTCCGCGAGGGGAAGCTGCCCGAAGAAGAGGTGCGGCACGCGCTCGACGAAGCATCGGTCGAGCTCGACTCGCTGACCTCGCTTGTCTCGGATCTGGTCGAGCTCGCGCGCGGTGAGGAGCGGAAGCTCCGCCTAGAGGATGTGGCGCTCGACGATCTCGTCTCGTCAGCGGTCGAGCGCGCAAAGTCGCGGGCGCCGAGCGCGACGTTCGTCACGTCCCTGACGCCGGTGCAAGTGCGGGTCGACCCAGTGCTCGTCGAGCGTGCGGTCGGGAACCTGCTCGACAACGCGGTCAAGTACAGCCCGCCGGGCGCGCCGATCGAGGTGACGGTACGGGACGGCGAGGTCGTAGTCGCAGACCGCGGCCCCGGGATCGCGGAGGAGGATCTGCCGCGGATCTTCGACCGCTTCTACCGCTCGGCGACGGCGCGCGCGAAGCCGGGTGCCGGCCTCGGCCTCGCGATCGTGCGCGAGGCCGCCGAGGCGCACGGCGGCCAGGCGACGGCGGAATCGAGCGCGCTCGGCGCGCAGTTCCGGCTGACGCTTCCCGCCGCGACGTAGTCGGCA
>DASXDB010000096.1:0-8160 GCA_036490895.1 Gaiellaceae bacterium | reverse complement strand
CGCGCGAAGCACTTCTACTCGATCTACGACAAGATGGCGAAGAAGGGTCGCGAGTTCAACGAGATCTACGACCTGACCGCCATGCGCGTGATCGCCGAGCGCGGCGGAGACGAGGGGACGCGCGACTGCTACGGCGCGCTCGGCCTCATCCACTCGCTCTGGAAGCCGATGCCCGGGCGGTTCAAGGACTACATCGCCATCCCGAAGTTCAACGGCTACCGCGCGCTCCACACGACCGTGATCGGGCCGCAGGGCCGGCCGCTCGAGATCCAGGTGCGCACGCGCGAGATGCACGAGACGGCCGAGTTCGGCGTCGCCGCGCACTGGCTCTACAAGCGCGGCAAGAACCAGAAGGACGCCGAGTGGGTCGCGTGGGTGAAGCAGCTGATGGACGAAGGCACGGCCGACGAGGCAGATCCCCGCGAGTTCATGAAGACGTTCCGCACCGACCTCTTCGACGAAGAGGTGCATGTCTTCACGCCGAAGGGGCAGGTCAAGACGCTGCCCGCCGGCTCGACGCCGATCGACTTCGCCTATGCGGTGCACACCGACGTCGGGCACCGCACCGTCGGCGCGAAGGTGAACGGGCGAATCGTCCCGCTGCACTACACGCTGAAGAACGGTGACTTCGTCGAGATCCTCACCGCGAAGCAGGGTCGAGGACCGTCGCGCGACTGGTTGTCGCTCGCGAAGAGCTCGCGGGCGCGGAACAAGATCCGGCAATGGTTCTCGCGGGAGACGCGCGACGAGGCAGAGCACAAAGGCCGCGAGTCGCTCGAGCAGGCGCTGAAAGCCCAGAACCTGCCGTTCGCGAAGCTGCGCGGCTCGGCGACCCTCGCGCAGGTGATCCGCGAGACCGGGTTCAAGAAGGCCGACGACTTCTACTTCGCCCTCGGATCCGGGAAGCTGCAGCCGGGCGCGATCGTGAACAAGGTCGTCCAGCGCCTGAAGACCGAGCAGGTCGCCGACGAAGCGCCGGTCGTCACGAAGGCGCCGAAGGCGCAGACGGTCTCCGGCGCGGACATGGGCGTCGTCGTCGCAGGCGTCGGCGGCGAGGTGCTCATCCGCATGGCGAAGTGCTGCACGCCGGTTCCCGGCGACCCGATCGTGGGCTACATCTCGCTCGGCAAGGGGATCACGATCCATCGCGACGACTGCCCCAACGTGAAGGCGCTGCGGCGAAGCCCGGAACGGTTCACGTCGGTGGAGTGGGACGGTGCCGTCGCGGCCAAGAGCTTCCGCGTGCAGCTCGCGGTCGACTCCTGGGACCGCCCGCGCCTCCTCGAGGACGTGGCCCGGACCTTCGCCGAGCACGGGGCGAACATCGTCAGCTACGGCGGTGTCGTCGAGGATCAGCTCGCAAAGAACTGGTATACGGCCGAGGTCGGCGACGTGAAGGCGCTGCGGTCGCTGCTCACGGCGCTCCGGAACCTCGAGGGCGTCTTCGACGCCTATCGCGTCACGCCGTCGTGAGCCGCATCGATCCGGTCGCCGCCGCGGGCTTCGGGCGCGCGGCGGAGGTGTACGAACGCGCACGGCCGTCCTATCCGCCCGGCGCGATCGACTGGCTGCTCGCGCGGACGGGCGTCGGCGAGGGCGACACGATCGTCGATCTCGGTGCAGGCACCGGGAAGCTGACGCGGCTGCTCGCACCGAGCGGGGCGCGCGTGATCGCGATCGAGCCGATCCCGGAGATGCGCGCGCTGATCGGTGTCGGTGAGACTCTCGACGGGACGGCCGAGGCCATCCCGCTCGCCGACGGCTCGGCTGCGCTCGTCACGGTCGCCCAGGCGTTCCATTGGTTCGACCTCGACCGCGCTCTCCCGGAGATCCACCGCGTGCTCCGCCCCGGTGGCGCGCTCGCGCTCGTCTGGAACATGCGCGACCTCGAGGATCCGGTGCAGCGCAGGGTGGAGGAGCTGCTCGCGCCGCTCCGCGGCCGCCGTCTCGCATCGCAGCGGCAGGGGAAGTGGCGTTCTCCGCTCGCGGCGTCGCCGCTCTTCGGCGACCCGGAGTCGGCCGAGTTCCGGTACGAGCAGCTGTTCACCGCCGACGACCTCGTCGACCGCGTGAGGTCGACGTCGTTCGTCGCGGCGATGACCGACGAGGAACGTCAGCCGTTGCTCGACGACGTCCGCGCGATCGTCGCGGGCCGAGCCGAGCCGTTCGCGTATCCGTACGTCACCGAGGTGCTGATCCTGCCTCGAACGCCGTGACCTGCTCTCGAAACGCGTCGGGGACGGGTGCGGCGCGGCGCACGTCGAGCGCGATGCACACGAGGGTCGCCTTTGCCGTCGCCATCAGCTCGTCTTCGGTGTCGTCGGTCAGCCGGTAGGCGGCGTGGTCATACGTGATGCTCGTCGTACCGATCCGCTCGACGCGCACGAAGATCTCGAGCAGATCGTCGAAGCGTGCGGGCGCGAGGTATTCGACCGCGATTGCGCGCATCGCGAAGTCGACGTCATTCAGGTGAGGGCGCCCGAGGTGGCGGTGGTACTCCACGCGCGCGAGATCGAAGTACGGCATGTAGCGGCCGTAGTAGACGACGCCCTGTGCGTCGGTGTCGGAGAACGCGACCCGCGCGAGCGCCGAGTAGTGAAAGGGTGGTTTCCGTTCGGTGACGTGTCCGAGCTCGATCACGAGATTCGATCGTAAACACGAGACCCGATGACTTCGGGACGGCCCGCCGGTCGTACGATTGAGCGACAGCGATCCAGGAGGGCAGCGTGGCAGGAGAGATGGTTCACATCGAGATCCCGGCCGACGACACCGAGCAGGCCCGTGCGTTCTGGGGCGGGCTCTTCGGTTGGGAGTTCCAGAACTTCGAGGGCGGTCCCGGCGACTACTTCATGGTGCGCATCTCCGACAATACGGGCGGTGCGATCACGAACATGGAGCCCGGGAAGAAGGGCACACGCACGTACTTCGACGTAGACGACGTCAAGGCGGGGGCAGCGCGCGTGAAGGAGCTCGGCGGCGAGTCGGACGATCCGATGCCGGTGCCGCAGATGGGCTGGTTCGCGACGTGCCGCGACCCGCACGGGAACGAGTTCGGCCTCTGGCAGACCGACTCGAACGCGGGTTAGTCGAGCAGCCGGTCGAGGCCGCGGGTGAGGCCGACCCGTCCCGGCACTGCGCGGATCGCGAGCAGCGTCCCCGCGACGTACGGGGCGGGCGACTCGCCCGCGTCGTGTCGGATCGAAAGGCGCTCGCCGGTGCCGGCGAAGACGACCTCGGTCGAGACCACGAAGCTCGGCAGTCGGAGCGAGTGCACCTGGACGCCGGCGACGGTCGCACCGCGCGCGCCGTCGGGCCCGATGACGTCGTCGACCGGCACGCCGATGGTCGGCTCGCGTACCTCGGCCAGCCGCTCGGCGAGCTCGCGCGCGGTGCCGCTCGGGGCGTCCGTCTTCTTCGCGCTTGCGTAGTCGATGATCTCCCACGTGTCGAGGTGCCGTGCCGCCTCGACTGCGGAGCGCAGGAGCAGCGCGGCCGTGAGCGAGAAGTTCCCGGCGGAGACCACGCCGAGGCTACGTTCGCGAGCGCGCGCGTCGATCTCGTCGAAGTCCGTGGCCGAGAGGCCGCTCGAGCCGATGACGACGTTCGCGCCGTGTTCGAGCGCTGCGAGGACGTTGTCCTTCACCGCGGACGCGTGGGTGAAGTCGACGAGGACGTCTGCAGGCGAGGCGGCGAGCGCTTCGGCGACGGCGGAGTAGTGGTGGGGATCCGAGCGCGCCACGCCGCCGACCAGCTCCAGGTCGGCTGCTTCCTCGACCGCGGGCGCGATGGCGCTGCCGGTCCAGCCGGTGATTCCGGCGATGCAGACGCGAAGGGTCATCGAGCGATCTTCTAGCATCCGGGCGATGCGCCAGCGGCCGGTCATCTGGAAGCCGCGGCATGCAACCCGGCGCATGCGCGAGCGCGCGTGGGCGGACGCCGACCTTCGCCGGCAGCGCGCAGCGGGCGAGTCACGCCCCCGCCGGCCGTCCGGCATCCTTCGCGCCCGCTGGGGGTTGGGCTACGCAGCGTCGGGGCTCGTCCTGGCCGTCGCGTCGCTTGCGCTCGTCCTGTCGTCCGGGACGTGGGACGATTGCGCAGGCTCCGGGATGAGCAGCGGCGAAGCTGCCGGCGGCATCGTGCTCCTGTTCGCGCTCCTGGCCACGATCGCGGGCGCCGTGACGCTGCCGCTCGCCGTCACGGGCCGGTCGAACCGTCTACGTGCGCTCGCCGTTGCGTTGATCCCGCTCGTCGCAGCCGCGGGAGTCGTGTTGGCCGCCGCCGGCCACCCGACGAGTACGTGCAGCGGCGGCTAGTTTTAGGCTCGTCCAGTGCCGTTGGTGGCGTCCCTTCACTCCGTCGTTCACTGGCCGACCCAGGGCGGGTACAACTTCATCAGCGGCCCGCTCGCCGACATCACGCTGATCACGGCCTTCGCGAGCACGCTTTATCTGTTCCTTCGCCGGCACAACTGCCACGTCCACGGGTGCTGGCGATTGGCGTGGCATCCCCATCCCGACCACGGTCATCCCGTGTGCCGGAGGCACCACCCGCAAGGTCACGGCCTGCCGTCGGGCTAGCCGAGCGCGCGCTCGAGGGCGATGCGGTCGGCGGGCTCGCCGTGCGTCGGCAGCACGACCTCCACGGGCTTGTCGAGCAGCGGACGCAGGCCGGCCGCGACCTGCTCGACCGTGACGCCGTCCGGGAGCCAGCTCGCGGGGATCTCGAGCCCGTTGCCGAGATCGATCAGGGTGTCGCCGGCGATCACCGCGCGCAGCCGCTCGCTCCAGAGCACGAGGTCAAGCTGTCCTTCGCGGCCGGGATACGCCTCCAGTCCGAACACCGAGTCGCCGATCGCGTAGCGCGTCGCGGGCACGAGCTGGTCCTCGGGACGATCGGGCGCCGGGGCCCACACGGGAAAGCCGAGCGATGCGGCGTCGCGCTCGTGCCACGTGGACGTGAGCACCGTGACGACCTCGCGCGGGCCGAACAGCGCACGGACGTCTTCCGGAACGGCGATCGGATCGATCAGGATCAGCCGCGCGCCGTCGTCGAGTGCATACGCCGACACCGGGCCTTCCCACTCGGGATGCGTCGCGGTCCAGTGGTACACGCCCTCGGGAAGCACGACGCCATCGTACGAGCTACCGATTTCTGGTGCGGCCGTTATAGGATCGCGCGGTTGCGTGCGACTGCGAGAACCCGGATCGCCTGTTCGCCCGAGCGCGTCTTCGACGTGCTCGCCGACGTCCGTCGCGAGACCGAGTGGAACGGCCGGGTCAGCAGCGCCGAGCTTCTGAGCGACGAGCCGGTCGGGGTGGGCTCGCGCTTCGCGATCGTCAACGGCGGCACGTCCTACGACGTGACGATCACGACGTGCGATCGGCCATCACGCCTCGTGTTCGAGGCGAAGGGCAAGCCCGATCTGACCATCACGTACACGTTGACGCCGATCGCCGAAGGCACGGAGCTCGAGAGTGAGCTCGATTTCCGCCCGAGAGGCGCGTTGACGGTGGTGTTCGTGCTGCTCGCCCCGGTGATCAGGCGCGACGTGCCGAAGCAGTACCGCTCGCTGAAGGAACTCTGCGAGCGCTGAGGCGCGCCACCGAGACGTGCGAGGGTTCGGGAATGACGCCGCAGGAATGCGTGAAAGTACGCGGGTCGGCGTGTTGGCGTCCGAGTACGCTTCGAGCAGTAGCCGAGGCAAGGAGGACGACATGGCAGCGGGGAAGGAGCCACATACGGGCACGTTCCTTGGGGTGCCCTACGACTGGCGCCGGCGTGGGTTCAAGGCGCGCATCAAGCAACGGTGGTGGAACCCGGCAGAGCCGCGTCTGATCACGCCGCGCGCGTTCGGATGGGGGTACGCGCTGAACTTCGCGCGCCTCTTTCGGCGCCGCTGATCGGTCACTCCTCGTCGGCCTCGGCGACCGATGCAGCGCGGCGACTGGGCGCTCTAACCGAAGCTCACCGGCCGAGCGGTGCTCGTCTACGGCCGGGAACTCCTCGGTCTCGTCACGTTGGGGCTGACCGCCGCCACCTCACCTTCGAGCGTCGCGACCTCCGCGCGTAAGACACGAGCTACGCGTGCGGGCTCGAGGGCGGTGTCGTCGCGATGGTTATGGTGGCGGTGCAAGTTGATCCAGCGGTGCTGGGCGGGAACGGCGGCGGCTCCGGCGAGCAGTCCGAGGCCCAACGCTGCTGCGAGGACGTAGCTGCGCCCGCGGGCTCCCGGGACTGTTGGTCGTGTGCTCGGGCGTAGATCTCGGCCGTAGTCGCGCACGGCGCGTCTGAGGTAGACGAGGACATGAACGCCGATGAGCAGGAGCCAGATGACGGAGGCGGGACCGTGCAGGCGGCGGGCAAGTTGCAGTGCCTGTCCGTGTAGGAGGCCCATGGCGACTCCGCTGCTGAAAAGCACCACGGTGGCCGCGACGAGCAGCGGCGCGAGCAGTCGCATCGCGAGTTGGGGCGGCCCGTGCTCCACGTACGCGCGGCTGCGGGTGTAGTAGCGGGCGAAGCGCCAACCGGTGCTGACGAGTTTCAGGAGCACCGCGGGGATCAAGGCGAGCCCGACGAAGACGTGGAGGGACATGAAGGTGTGGACGCCGAGCACGATCGTCGCCAGCTCAACGAGGATCGGAACGAGCAGAAGCACGCCGATCGCCGCCGTCAGCCGCTCGTTCCCGTCCGGGTTGACTTGCCTTCTCACCTGCGTCGTATTCTCGAGCAACTCATCGTCGAGCGAGTAGGTTGTGACAGTGGCCGACTACTCCGTCATCCGCTTCGATGCGATCGCGGAGATCGACGACGGCGGCGCGCCGTACCGGCCGGTGCGGCATCACTTCGGGATCGCGTCCTTCGGCGTCAGCACCTTCACGGGCCGAAGCTCGGGCGACCGGATCATCAACGAGCACTCGGAGGAAGACGACCAGGAAGAGCTGTACCTCGTGCTCGAGGGCCGCGCGACCTTCGAGTTGGACAGCGAGCGGGTGGACGCGCCGGCGGGAACGCTCGTCTTCGCCGAGCCCGGCGTGAGGCGGACGGCGTTCGCGGAGCAGGACGGGACGACGGTCGTCGTCGTCGGCGGCAAGCCGGGCAAGGGGTACGAAGTCCTCGGCTTCGAGGCCTGGGCACCGTTCAACCTGCTGTACGAGGCCGGCGACTACGCCGAGGCTGCCGACCAGGCTCGCGAGGCGATCGAGGCCCGCCCGGAGGCGTTCGGAGCCTTCTTCTGCCTGGCGTGCTGCGAGGCGCTCGCCGGTCGCCCCGACGACGCGGCGCGGCATCTCGAGCATGCGCTCGAGCACTCGGAGCGGCTGCGTGGGCTTGCCCGCCGAAACCCCGACCTGGACTCGATCCGCGGCCGGCCCGAGATCGCGGGGCTGCTCACGGCGTAGAGACGCGTGGCCGGTGCGACGTCGGAGCCTCAATGCCCTGGGATGTATCGCGTCCATCGAGGTGCGCGACGAATTCGGGCAATTCGCCTCCTCGATAAGGGAGATCAGCTCGGCTGAGTATCGCCCCTGGGCGAGTGTTCAGGGGCTGTCTACCTGTGAATCGCGTAGAGCACCATTCCACGGCGTTCGCCACGCTCGATCGCGCCGAGCTTTTCGACCGCGCGGCGTGACCGCAAGTTGTGCGCGCCAACAAGGAGGACAACCGTCTCCACGGACTGAAACGCGTGCTTGAACATGATCCGCTTCAGGTCGGCGTTGTAGACGCCACCCCAATGCGGGCGAGCGAGGAACGTCCAGCCGATCTCGACCTCACTCGCTTCCGGGTGGTAGTTGTCGTACCGAGTCGCACCGATCAATTGGCCCGTCGCGCGTTGAACGACGGCGAGTCCACCGCCGGAGGCGAGGTGGTCGTCGAAGTACGTACGGAAGACTTCTTCGCGCCAGCGCTCGCGTTCCGGGTGCTGTTCCCATAGCAGCGGATCCGCGGCCACCGCGTACAGCTGGTCGAAGTCGTCGAGCCGCAGTGGCCGCACGACGACGAGCTCTCCTTCAAGGGTCGGCTGCCGATTCACACGTCCTCGCCGAGCTCCTCGCATTCGAGGCAGGCCCAATCGCTGTCGCGACCGTTCACTGCGCCCTCCACTGCGCTCAGCGCGGCAGGCACCAGCGTCACGCCACAGCGCGCGCAGATCGGCGGCTGGTC
>DASXDB010000095.1:0-3570 GCA_036490895.1 Gaiellaceae bacterium | reverse complement strand
GCGCCGTCAGGCCCCATGACCGCGACCTCGGCGGTCGGCCACGCGAAGTTGAAGTCGGCGCGGACGTGCTTCGAGCTCATGACGTCGTAGGCGCCGCCGTAGGCCTTGCGCGTAATCACCGTCAGCTTGGGGACGGTCGCCTCGCAGTACGCATAGAGGAGCTTCGCCCCGTGGCGGATGATGCCGCCCCATTCCTGCGCGGTGCCGGGCAAGAACCCCGGGACGTCGACGAACGTGACGAGCGGGATGTTGAACGCGTCGCACGTGCGCACGAACCGCGCTGCCTTCTCGGACGAGCTGATATCGAGGACGCCCGCGAGCGAGCGCGGCTGGTTCCCGACGATGCCGACGCTGTAGCCGCCCAGCCGCGCGAAGCCGCACACGATGTTGTCGGCGAACAGCGGTTGGATCTCGAGGAACTCGCCGTCGTCGACGACGGCCGCGATGACGGTCTTGATGTCGTACGGCTTCGTCGGCTCGTCGGGCACAAGCGTGTCGAGCTCGGGGGACTCGCGATCGACGGGATCCGACGGCGGGTCGTAGGGCGTCGGCTCGGTGTTGTTCTGCGGCAGGAAGCTGAGGAGATATCGAGCGTCTTCGAGCGCAGCCGCTTCGTCGGGCGCGACGAGATGCGCGACGCCCGACTTCGACGCGTGCGTCATCGCGCCGCCGAGCTCTTCGAACGTCACCTCTTCGCCGGTCACCGTCTTCACCACGTCGGGGCCGGTGATGAACATGTACGAGGTGCCCTCGACCATGAGCACGAAGTCGGTCATCGCAGGCGAGTACACCGCGCCGCCTGCGCACGGCCCCATGACGAGCGAGATCTGCGGGATCACCCCGGACGACTGCACATTGCGCCAGAAGATCTCGGCGTAGCCGGCGAGCGAGACGACGCCCTCCTGGATGCGCGCTCCGCCCGAGTCGTTGATGCCGACCACGGGGCAGCCGTACTTCGCCGCCAGATCCATCACCTTGCAGATCTTCTCGGCGAAGACCTCGCTCAACGAGCCGCCGAACACGGTGAAGTCCTGGCTGAACACGAAGATGCGCCGACCGAAGATCGTCCCGTACCCGGTGACGACGGCGTCGCCGTAGGGGCGCCGTTCGAGCATCCCGAAGTTCGACTCGCGGTGCCGGACGTAGCGGTCGAGCTCGACGAACGAACCCGGGTCGCAGAGCTGCTCGGCCCGCTCGCGGGCGAGCAGCTTCCCGGCCTCGCGCTGCCGCGCGACCGACTGCTCCGAGCCGGCGTGGCGCGCCTCGCGGCGAAGCTCCTGCAGCCAGTCCAGCTTCTCGGCGGTCGTGTCGTGCGTCCGCTTCTCTGTCTCCGCCATCGCGCGGAGCGTACATAGGGTTCGGCGTGATGATCGACCTCGAGCGCGTCCGCGCAGACACCCCCGGCGTCGTCCACGTGGCGCACCTGAACAACGCCGGCTCGTCACTCCCGCCCCGGCAGGTCCACGACGCCGTCGTCGACCACTTGCGGCGGGAGGCGGAGATCGGCGGCTACGAGGCGGCCCGCGAGCGGAAGGATCGCTGGGAGCACACCTACGACGCGCTCGCGCGGCTCCTGAACGCGGAGCGCGACGAGATCGCCGTGATCGAGAACGCGACGCGTGCGTGGGACATGGCGTTCTACGCGTTCCCGTTCGGGCCGGGCGACCGGATCCTGACCGGCCGTGCGGAGTACGCCTCGAACTGGATCGCGCTCAAGCAGGTGACCGACATGACCGGCGCGCGCATCGAGATCGTTCCCGACGACGAGCACGGGCAGATCGACGTCGGCGCGCTCGAGTCGATGCTCGACGACGACGTCAAGCTCGTCTCGCTGGTGCACGTGCCGACGCAGAGCGGGCTGGTGAACCCGGCCGCCGACGTCGGGCGCGTGACGCGGGCGGCCGGTGTTCCACTGCTCCTCGACGCGTGCCAGTCCGTCGGGCAACTGCCGCTCGACGTGGATCGGCTCGGCTGCGACATCCTCACGGGCACGGGGCGCAAGTTCCTGCGCGGACCCCGTGGCACGGGCTTCCTCTACGTGCGTCGCGGCTTGATCGCGGAGCTCGAGCCGCCGCTGCTCGACATGCGCGCGGCCGACTGGCAGCCCGACGGGACGTACACGATCCGGTGCGACGCCCGGCGGTTCGAGAACTGGGAGACGTACTACGCGGGCAAGGTCGGCCTCGGCGTCGCGGTGGACTACGCGCTGGAGATCGGGATCGACGCGATCCGCGCGCGCATCGTCGAGCTCGCCGAACGACTTCGCGCCGGGCTCGGGGAGATCGAGGATGTCACGCTCCTCGACCGCGGCGCCGTCCTCGCGGCGACGGTCACGTTCACGGTCGAAGGCGTGACGCCGGACGAGGTGCTGCGGCGGCTCGAGCAGCGCGGGGTGAACGTCTCGACGATGGATGCCGCGTCGGCGCAGCTCGACTACGGGCCGCGGGGGATCGCCGAGTCCGTTCGCTCTTCCGTCCACTACTACAACGACGACAGCGACCTCGAGCGGCTCGTCGAGGGCGTGAAGGAGATCACGTGGTCAAGGAACTGAGGCTGGCGCTGACGGTCGACGACTTCGATGGGGCACTCGCGTTCTATCGCGATGCGCTCGGGCTCGAAGTGCGCGACATGTGGGTCGCAGAAGGCTCGCGCGGCGTGCTGCTGGAGGCGGGCCGCGCGACGCTCGAGCTGTTCGACGAGAGCCAGGCGGCGATGGTGGACGAGATCGAGGTCGGCCGACGCGTCGCAGGAGCGGTGCGCATCGCGTTCGACGTCGAGGACTCGCGCGCGGCGTCGGAGCAGCTCGTCGCGGCCGGCGCGGAGCTGCTCGGCGGCCCGGTCGAGACGCCCTGGCAGGACGTCAACGTGCGGCTCGTTGCGCCGGACGGGATGCAGTTGACACTCTTCACACCGGCATGACCGTCGATCGCCGCACTGCGTGGCCGTACGACGAGCAGGGCGAGCCCGGCGCGTTCGTCTACCAGCGGTACGCGCACCCGACGGGCGCAGCCGCCGAAGCGGCACTCGGCGCGCTCGAGGGCGGCGACGCGCTCCTCTTCTCGTCCGGCACCGCGGCCGTGACCGCGTGCGCGTTCGCCCTGTGCCGACCCGGATCGACGGTCGCGCTCGCCGAAGGCGCGTACTTCGGCACCGGCGTCACGTTGTCGGAGTTCGCGGCGTGGGGGCTGAACGTCGTCCAGTACGACCAGACCGGCCCGCCGCCCGCGAACGCCGACGTCGTCTGGGTCGAGTCGCCGTCGAACCCGCTGCTGACGCTGCCGAACTGGGAGGCGGTCCGCGGCCACGCTGGGGTGGTCGTCTGCGATGCGACGGCGTCGACCCCGGTGTTCCTCCGGGCGCTCGACGAAGGCGCGGCGGTCGCGCTGCACTCCGGCACGAAGTACCTGACGGGCCATCACGACGCGCTCGTCGGCGCGGTCGCGACGCGAGACGCGGAGCTCCGCGACCGGCTCTTCCAGGTGCGGATGCGGCTCGGGCTCTCATCCGCGCCGGATGCGGCGGCGATGCTCCTCCGCGGGCTCGACTCGCTGGAGCTACGGGTGCGGCGGC
>DASXDB010000094.1:0-2955 GCA_036490895.1 Gaiellaceae bacterium | reverse complement strand
GAACACGCCGCGCTGGCCGCCGCTGTCGGCCGGCTTCAGCACCGCCGGGAACCCGACCTCGTCGCCGGCACGCCGCGTCTCGGACAGCGTCCGCACGGCGGCGAAGCGCGGCTGCGGCACGCCCGCCTCGGCCAGCCGGCGACGCATCGCGACCTTGTGCGTCATCAGGTGCGCGGTCGCCGTGCCGATCCCCGGTAGGCCGCGGGCTTCGGCGACGGCGGCGACGACTGGGACGGCGCGATCGGCGGACACCGTGAGCACGCCGTCGATCTTCAGGCGCGCGGTCGCCTTCAGCACCGCCTCGACGTCGGAGAAGTCGACGACCTTCGCGATATCCGCCTCCGGGAGTCCGGGTGCGTCGGGGTTTCGATCGACGGCCGCGACGCGAAGGCCCAGCTCCTTCGCCCGGAGAATCGCGCGGCGCTGGTGGCGGCCTGCGCCGACGAAGAGAACGGTCCTCACGGGCTGCTGATGCTACTCCGGCGGACGAGCGAAGTAGGCTCGCGAGCGATGCGCTTCCTCGTCGTGCTCGTCGCCGTCGCCGTCGCCTATGCGGTGCTGCTCCAACCGCCGGGCTGCAATCAGACCGCGCACTACGGGCTTGTCCAATCGCTCGCACGCGGCACGCCGCGCATCGACCGGGTCAAGGACGAGACGTGCGACACGGCCTACGTCGACGGCCACTACTTCGCAGCCAAGGCTCCGGGTCTCGCCCTGGCGACGCTGCCGTGGTTCGAGCTTCTGCGCGCGGTCCGTGCCGTCCCGACGAACCCGCACCTGCACGCCGGCTTTCCGCAAGCGATGCTCGCGCTGCCCCGCCGGGCGCTGTGGCAGGTGGGACTGTTCGGCGCGGTTCTCCCCGCCCTCATCCTCCTTCTGCTGAGCCGGCGCGTCGCGGACGAGATCGCCCCCGGAACCGGGCTCGCAGTCGCCGCCGCGCTGGGGCTCGGAACGCTGCTGCTGCCCTTCGCGACGGTCTTCTTCGCGCATGTGCTTGCGGCGTGTCTCGGCTTTGCCGCCTTTGCCGTACTTCTCCTACGACGAAGCACGATCGCCGCCGGCCTGCTGGCCGGGCTCGCGATCTGCGTCGACTTCTCGCTGGCACTCGTGGCGGCGGTGCTGCTCGTCTACGCCTGGCGTCAGGCGCCTCGATTCGCGGCCGGTGTCGTGACGGGAGTGCTGCCGCTGCTCGCGTTCGACCTTTGGGCGTTTCGAGACCCGCTCCACCTCTCGTATGCGAACGCCGTGCGCGTTCCCGGCGCGTCGGGACACGACGTGCTCGGGGCGAACGCATCCGGGTTCTTCGGGATCGGCGTCCCGAGCTTCAGGGTCGGCGCCGAGCTTCTGTTCTCACCGCGCGGGTTGCTGCTCCTTTCTCCCGTGCTCATCGCGGCGCTCGCCGGCCTCGTTCGGCTCGGCCGCGGCCCACACCGGCGCGCGGCGATCGCGGCGGCCGCCGTGTTTGCGCTCTTCCTCGTCTACAACGCGGGCTACTACCTGCCGTTCGGGGGCTACGTCCCCGGGCCACGTTTCCTGATCGCGACGATCCCGTTCCTCGGTCTCGGGCTCGCTGCTGCGTTTGCGGCCTGGCCGTTCGTCACGTCGGTCCTGGGTGCGTTCTCGATTGGAGCGATGACCGTGGCGACCGCTGCAGAGCCGCTCCTCGGAAACGACGACACGCACAGCTGGATCGTCCGCTGGCGACACGGAGACTTCGCACGGTCCGTGCTCACGCAGTTCGGCATCGGCCACGGCTGGCTTGCCGTCCTGCCGTTCCTCGCAGCGATCGGCGTCGCGGTGATCGCGGCTGCGCCACGCACCCGGTTCGCGCTGCCCGCTCTCGTGCCGGTTGCGGCCGTCGCGGTTCTGTTCCTGGCTGCGCCGGACCTGCTGCACACCGACCGAGCCGTGCGGCAGAGCACGGGTCTCGTCGCACTCATCGTGCTCGTAGCCGCACTGATCGTCCTGGTCGTGCGGCGCGATCGCCTCGCGCTCCTCGCGGGCGTGCCGCTCGTCGCCCTCGTCGTCCCTGGCTTCGCCTCGCACACGAAGCAGGCGCTCGCCGTCTCGGCGCTGTCGCTCGTGGCGGCTGCTGCGTCGGAGGCACGCCGCCGCCGGACGGCTACCCCGGCCTGAGCGCGGCCCGAAGCAACTCGATCGTCCCCTCGACGTCGATCGGCGAGCTGAAGCGCGCCGCCTGCTGCACCGCGATGCCGTCGAACACGATCCCGAGGAACCGGCCGAGCGTGTCGAGCGACACGTCGTCGCGGATCTCGCCCGTCTCCCGTAGCCGCCGGTAGTGCGCCTCGAGCGCCGCCTGGCCTTCCGGGTTGAGCGCCCGCCAGCGTTCGCGCAGCACCGGGTCGGTCCGCAACATCCGTGACGCGTCGAGGTACACGCCGATCCACTCCGGGTCGTCCTCGACGATGTGACGCACGACACCCTCCCAGCCGCGCTCGAGCCACAGGTCGATGAGCCGGCGCTGGTCCTCCTGCGCGAGCGCGACGAACAGGTCGAGCTTGGAGGGGAAGTAGCTGAACACCGCGCCGCGGGAGAGGCCGATCTCCCGCTCGAGCACCTCGACCGTCGCACCCGCGTAGCCGTGCTCGCCGAAGGCTCGGCGCGCGCCGGCTGCGATCTGGCGGCGGCGCTCCTCCCGGTGGGCGTCCGAGACCTTGGGCACCCTTGTACTTTACAAAAACGTACGGACGTACTATATTCGCAGCCATGAGGAACCTGACGCTGCCCGCGCTGCTCACGGCCGAGGCCGTGTCGAGCACCGGCAGCGCGATGACGTTCGTCGCGCTGCCGTGGTTCGTACTCGTGACGACGGGCTCGCCGACCCGCATGAGCATCGTGCTCGCCGCCGAGATCCTCCCGATGGCGCTGCTCGGGATCCCGAGCGGCTCGGTGGTCGCGCGCCTCGGCGCGCGCACGTCGATGCTCGTTTCCGAC
>DASXDB010000093.1:0-37468 GCA_036490895.1 Gaiellaceae bacterium | reverse complement strand
GACGAGCGTCGGCTTCGGCCCCTCGCGCTTCAGCGCCTCGTACGCCGTCGTCGCCTCCGCAACCGGGTAGCGCTCCGACGGCAGGTGGCCGAGCGCCACGCGCTGCTCAGCGAGCAGGCGCAGGTACTCCTCCATGTTGCGGCCCTCGGTCCAGCGCACGTACCCGTACGGGTAGTCGTTCCCTTCGTCTTCGTACACCGAGTCGTACCGGCCCGGGCCGTACGAGGTCGACATGCGGAGCTCGAGCTCCTTCTCGTACATGTCGTTGCGCTTCAGATCGAGGCCGACATCGCCGACGACGATCACCCGGCCGCGCCTCCGGCACGCCTGGAACGCGTCCGAGACGACGGCGCTCGACGACGTCGCGGCGGTGATGATCACCGCGTCGACACCGAAGCCGTCGGTCGCCTTCCGAGCAACGTCCGGCAGAGAATCCCCATCGGCGACGATCCACGAAGCGCCGCTTATACGCGCCTGCTCCGCGCGTGTCGCATCGAGATCCGATCCGATCACACGTGCACCGTGCGCGCGCAAAAGCTGCACGGTGAGCTGGCCGAGCATGCCGAGCCCGACGACCGCGATCGTTTCCCCGAGCGTCGGTTCCGCCCGACGCACGCCCTGCAACGCAATCGCGCCGAGAGTCACCGTCGACGCGTGGTCGAGCTCGAGGCCGCCTGGGACGCGTGCGGCGAGGTTCACCGGAACGGCGATCACCTCGGCGTGGTTGGCGATCCCCGCGCCAGCGCACGCGACCCGGTCGCCGACGGCGAAGCCGGTCACGTCGTCGCCGAGCGCGATCACCTCGCCCGCAGCGGAGTACCCGGTCGGCGTGCCCGACGCGAGCTGGCCCGAGATCCGCTTGTAGGTGCGGACGAAGCCCTGGTCCTTGGCGATCTCGAGCGCCCTGCGCGCATGGTGCGGCTGCCTGAGCGCCCGCCGGTAGAGCGGCATGCCCGACAGCTGGACGCCGGTCATCTCCGTGCCGACGCTCACGCAGGAGTAGTGGACGCGGACGAGCAGCGACCGCGGCCCGAGCTCGGGCGCCGGCACCTCCTCGACGACGACTCCGCCTCCCCGGACGAGCACCTGCTTCATGCCGCGACGAACTCCTTCCACCAGAGCGCGAAGTTGAGGAGATACCACACCTCGGGCCCTTGCTTCGCGTCCACGTACCGCATCACCTCGTCGCGGTCGAGAAAGTCGGTCTGGCCGCAGAAGGCGTCCAGCTCGGTGCGCGCCTCGGCGCCGAGCCGGTCGAAGAACCACTCGTAGACCGGGACGCCGAAGCCCTGCTTCGGCCGGTCGATCAGCTCGTCCGGGATGACGCCGCGCACGGCCTTCTTGAGCACGTGCTTGAGCGTGCCGTTGCGCGTCTTGACGCGCTCCGGGATCGACATGGCGAGCTCGACGAACTTGTGGTCGAGGAACGGGACGCGCCCCTCGAGGCTGACGCCCATCGACATCTTGTCGACGCGCATGAGGAGCAGCTCGGGCAGGCGGAGGTTGAGGTCGGCGAACGACATCCACGAGAGGTGCGACGGCTCCCACCGGCCCCGCTCCCAGCGGTCGTGCAACGGCTTGATCGCGTCCCACGACGTGAGGCCGTCGAGCGACGCGCGCAGCCAGGGCGCAAGGAGTCGCTCCTTCTGCGCCTGCGTGAATGCCTCCGCGCCGCTCCAGAACACCGGCTGGCCGAGCGACGCGCGGCGGAGGAACTCGACCTCCCGCCGCGTGCCCTTTCCTGCGCGTGTCGCGAGCGCGACGCCGGCGCTCTTCGCGGCGCGTGGCACCGGCGCGTCGTTCCACCGTGCGAGGTTGCGGTAGGTCTTCCATGCGGGGTAGCCCCAGAAGAGCTCGTCGGCGCCCTCGCCGACCTGCGCGACGATCACGCCGTTGTCGCGTGCGAGCTTCGACACGTAGTAGACGGGCACGCACACGGGGTCGGCGATCGGCTCGTCCTGCAGCCGCACCATCTGCGGCAGGAACGACAGGAGGTCGTCCTGCGTCAGCGCGCGCTCGTGATGCTCCGCGCCGATGCGCTCGGCCATCAGACGCGCGTAGCGGAACTCGTTGCGGTACGTGTCGTACTCGCCCTCGTAACCGATCGAGAACGTGCGCACCGGCCGGTCCTCGCCCTCGGAGAAGAGCGCGGCGTTCGTGCTCGAGTCGATTCCGCCGGAGAGGAACACGCCGACCGGGACGTCGCTCACCTTGCGGTACTGCACCGACGTGCGGAGCTCGTCGAGGACGCGCTCCGCAATCTCCTCGTCGGAGAGATCCTCGAGCGGCGAGACGTGGTCCCACACCTCCCAGTAACGGCGCTCCTCGGTCGTTCCGTCGGCCTGCACACGGAGCCAGGTGCCTCCCGGCAGCTTCTTGATCCCCTTGAAGAGCGTCTCCGGCCCCGGCGTCGTGAGGAACGAGAGGTAGTGGAAGAACGCCACCTCGTCGACCTCGCGCACCTGGTCGGGATCCTTCAGGAGCGCCTTGATCTCGCTCCCGAAGACGATCCGTCCGTGATGGGTCGAGTAGTAGAGCGGCTTGATTCCTATGCGGTCGCGCACGAGCCAGAGCTCGTCCGCGCGGCCGTCCCAGATCGCGAGCGCGAACATCCCGCGGAAGCGCTGGACGCAGTCGATGCCCCACTGCTCGAACGCGTGGACGATCATCTCCGTGTCGGAGTGGTCGGTGCGCCACGTGTGGCCGCCGAGCGCCTCGAGCTCCGCGCGGATCTCGCGGTGGTTGTAGATCTCGCCGTTGAAGACGAGCCGGACGGTTCCGTCCTCGTTCGCGAACGGCTGCATCGCCTTGTCGGAGAGGTCGATGATCGCGAGTCGGCGGAAGCCGAGCCCGACGCGGCCGTCGTCCGCGACCCACGTCTCCCCGCCGTCGGGGCCTCGGTGCACGAGCGTCTCGCGCATGCGGGTCACGTACTCGTCGGTGATCCGGTAGCCGTTGAAGCTCAGCGCGCCTGTGATCCCGCACACGTCAGCCGACCGCCATGCGGGCGCCGACGACGAACTCGATCAGGACGGCGGCCGCGCGCGCTCCTGCGCGGCCGTCCCAGAGAGGGATCTCACGCGACTCGCGCGGCTCGGCGAGGAGCGCAGGGATCTCGGCGATGCGGCCCGGCTCGGCGCCCAGGACGGTGTTCGTGCCGAGGTCGACCGTCACAGGCCGCTCGGTCGAGTCGCGCAGCGTGAAGCACCGCACACCGAGCGCCGAGGTCTCCTCCTGCACCCCGCCCGAGTCGGTGAGGACGAACGCTGCCTCCGCCTGCAGGCCCACGAAGTCGAGGTACCCGACCGGCCCGACGATGCGGACGCCTGCGTGCTCGAGCAGCCGCGCGTCACCGCTCGCCCCGAGCCTCGCTGCGGTACGCGGGTGCACCGGGAACACGATCGGCGTCGTCTCACTCAGGTCGGCGAGCGCGGTCGCGGTGAGGTGCAGTGCCTCGTCGTCGTCGACGAGGGACGGCCGGTGCAGCGTCACGAGCCCGTAACCGCCGGGCTCGGCGTCGAAGGCTTTCCACGGCTCGAGCTTGCGTGCCCGCTCGAGGAACGTGAACAGAGAGTCGATCATCGTGTTGCCGACGAAGTGAATCCGGCTCGCGTCGATGCCTTCGCGCTCGAGATTCGCTTGTGCGCTCTGGGAGTGGGTGAGGAGGAGGTCCGCGATGTGATCGGTCAGCAGCCGGTTGTGCTCCTCGGGCATGCGCGGGTCGTAGCTCCGTAGGCCGGCCTCGAGATGGGCGACCGGGACGCGCAGCTTCACCGCGGCAAGCGCGGCCGCGAGCGTCGAGTTGACGTCGCCGGGCACGACCAACAGATCGGGCTCTCGCTCGACCAGGACCTGCTCGACCCCGATGAGCGCGCGCGCCGTCTGCTCGCCGTGCGAGCCCGAACCGACACCGAGGAAGGCGTCCGGCTCGGGCAGCCCGAGCTCGCTCAGGAAGACGTCGGACATGACCGTGTCGTAGTGCTGACCGGTGTGGACGAGGATCACCTCGGTGTCCGGGCTCTTGCTCGCCAGGGCGCCGATCACCGGCGCGACCTTCATGAAATTCGGACGCGCGCCCACGACGAAACAGACGCTGCCGGGCATCGCGCCAGCGTATCTTGCGTGGCTGCGTGCTCCTTCTCGTGCTCCTCTTCTGGCTTTCCCTTGCGGCCCTCGCCTGGACGCACGTCCTCTATCCGGCCGTGGTCTGGGCCGCCGCGCGGGTGGGGCAGCGTCGCGTCCAGAAGGGCGACGTCGAGCCGACCGTGGCGATCGTGGTCGCGGCGTACAACGAGGAGGCGGTGATCGCCCGCCGGATCGAGAACCTGCTCGAGCTCGACTACCCGCGGGACAAGCTCGAGCTCGTCGTCTCGAGCGACGCGTCGAGCGACCGCACCGAGGAGATCGCGCTGCAGTACCCGGGCGTACAGGTGATCGTGAACCCACGAGGCGGGAAGGTGGCCGCGCAGGACCGCGCGGTGCGACAGACCACGGGCGAGATCGTGGCGTTCTCGGACGCGAACTGCACGTGGGCGCCGGACGCGCTTCGCACGCTCGTGCGTGCCTTCGCCGACCCGAAGGTCGCGTACGTCTGCGGCCGCCTCAAGATCCCGGCGGCCGACGGCTCGAACAAGGAGGGGCTGTACTGGCGCTACGAGCTGGCGGTGCGCGAGGCCGAGTCGAGATTGTCGTCGGTCACCGGCGGCAACGGCTCGATCTACGCGGTGCGGCGGGCCGACTACGTGGAGGTCGACCCACGGTTCGGTCACGATCTCTCGCTGCCGTACTTGATGGTGCAGCGCGGTCGCCGCGCGGTGTACGAGCACGCAGCGGTCGCTTTCGAGAAGCCGACGCCGACGAACGAGACGGAGTACCGGCGCAAGGTGCGCATGTTCGAGCACTGCTGGCTCATCCTCCTGCGCGGCCGCATGTTCCGGCGGCTCGGGCCGGTGTACGCCCTCGAGATCGTGTCGCACCGCCTGCTGCGCTATACGTCCGGCCTCTTGCACGTCGTCCTGCTCGCGACGTCGCTTGCGCTCGTCGCCGACGGGTGGATGTACGACGTCGTGCTCGGCGCGCAGCTCGGGCTGCTCGCCGCCGCGGTGCTCGGCGTCGGGATCGCGCGGTACTACGTCCTGATCACCTGGGCGACGCTGGTCTCGCTGTGGAACTACCTGCGCCGCGGCGTGCCGGCGAACTGGGAGCCGCTTCGTGAATAGAGCACTCGACGTCGCGATCGCCGGTGCGGGGCTCGTGATCACGAGCCCGTTCCTCGCGGCGGGCGCGGTCGCGGTGAAGCTGCAGGACGGGGGGCCGGTGCTCTACCGGCAGACGCGCGTCGGCCGCGACGGAGCCGACTTCGAGCTCCTGAAGCTGCGGACGATGATCGTCGGCGCGGAGAAGCGAGGTTCCGGCTTCGCGATCGACAAGGGCGATGCGCGGATCACGAAGGTCGGCCGTCTACTCCGGCGGCTCTCGGTCGACGAGCTGCCGCAGCTCTGGAACGTCGTGCGCGGCGAGATGTCGGTGATCGGCCCGAGGCCGACCCTCCGCTACCAGGTCGACGCCTACGACGAGCGGCAGCTTCACCGTCTCGACGTGAAGCCCGGCATCACGGGCTGGGCGCAGATCCACGGCCGCGCGTCGTTGCCGTGGGCGGAGCGCATCGAGCTGGACCTCTGGTACGTCCGCCACAGGGACTGGAAGACCGATCTGCTCATTCTCGCGCGCACGCCGCTCGCCCTCTTCGGCGGCACGTACAAGGGCGCGACCGGCGGCTGGAAGCCGCCCTCCCCCTAACGACGCCTTCACGGCCCCGCTGTACCCTCAAGGTCCGTGACCGCCGTGCTCTTCACGTGCGCCGGCCAGCGCGTCGACATCGTCTCGGCGTTCCGCCGCGCGGGCGCGACGACGATCGCGACCGACGTCGACGCGCTCGCGCCCGCGCTCTACCACGCCGACCACCGCGCGCTCGTGCCGCGGGTCGACGACCTGGGCTACGTGGCCGCGCTATGCGACCTCGTCGCGGTCCACGACGCGCGGTTGATCGTCCCGCTCACCGACCTCGACCACGTGATCCTCGCCCGGTCTCGCGCGGAGCTTGCCCCAGCAGCCGTGCTCGTCCCCGACGAAGAGACGTCGTTCCGGTGCGCCGACAAGTACCTCGCACACGTGTTCTTCGACGAGAGCGGGATCGGCTCGCCGCCGACGTGGCTCCCGACCGAGCTGCCCGACGAGGTGCCGTTCCCGGTGCTCGTGAAGGCGCGCAAGGGGTTCGGCTCACGGCACATCTTCCGCGCCGACAATCAGGCGGAGCTCGACTTCTTCCTCCGCTACACGACGGTCGAGTCGATGGTGCAGCGCGTGTGCAGCGGCGTCGAGTTCTCCATCGACGTGTTCTGCGACCTCGAGGGACGGTGCGTGGCCGCGGTGCCGCGAACGATGATCGAGTCGAAGGGCGGCGAATCCATCAAGGGGATGACGATCAAGGATCCCGACCTGATCGAGTTCGCGCGCAGAACCTCCGAGGCGCTCCGAATCATCGGCCCCGCGAACGTGCAGTGCTTCCGTGAGCCCGACGGCACGTTGCAGGTCACCGACGTGAACCCGCGCTTCGGCGGCGGGTTCCCGTTGCCGACTGCCGCAGGCTCGCGCTATCCGGAGCTCGCTCTCGCCCTGGCGAAGGGCGAGGCCCTCGAGGCGCGGTTCGGCGACTTCCGCGAGGGCGTGGTGATGACGCGGTTCTTCTCGCAGGTGATCCTCGAGGAGGTCGACGGGGCGCTCGAGCCGGTGCAGCCGGAGGCGGTGCCCGGAGAGGCGTGAGACGTGTCGCGCTGCTCCTGGTCGGAGCCGCAGTGCTCGTGGGATGTGATTGGCACCATTCGACGGCCACCACGACCGGGCAGCACCACGACGGCCCGTCGGCTCGGAGACCTCGCGTTCATCGCGTCCTCGTGACGGTCGTCGACGGCGATACACACCGTCGCGTCGCGAACGCGCATGTTCGGATCGGTCATCGTATTGCCGTCTCCAACAGATACGGCGTCGCCAAGATCCCGCTCGCCCAGCGCGCGCCTCTCGTCACGGTCGCATCGAAGCGCGGGTACTCGACGCGGGCCGTCCGGCTCGCGTTCCCCACGCATCCCAAGTCGACGATCCGCATCTACCAGCAACGGCTTCAGTGGTCGATGTACGGGGCCGGCCCGCGCCGGAGCAACGCGCAGGCCGCGATCAAGTTGCGCCCACCGTTCAAGCTCGTCTGGTCGCGGGCCCTCGGCGGCCTCGTCGAGTTCCCGGCGGTCGTCGCCGACGGGATCGCGTACGTCGGGAACGCGCGCGGAACGATCCGTGCGCTCGACATGCGGACAGGGGACATCGTGTGGCGGCGCGACACGCCGCACGGGAAGATGGCGTCGTCGCCGGCGGTGTGGGGAACGACGCTCGTCGTGCACGGGATGGACGGCCACGTGTGGGTCCTCCGCCGGAGCGACGGCAAGCTGCTCTGGCACTACACGGCCGGCTCGCCCATCGAGTCGTCGCCGGTCGTGATCGGGAAGGGAATCGACGTGTTCGGCGCGTGGAACGGGACGGTGACTGCGCTCGATCTCCGGACGCACCGCGTGCGGTGGCGGCGCCGCTTCGGCTGCAAGATCACCTCGTCGGTCGCCTACGCCGACTCGACGATCTACCTCGGCGACTACTGCGGTCGGCTGCTGGCGCTGCGCGCGGCGAACGGCGCCGTGCGCTGGTCTCGCGCGGTAAACGGCCGCGTCTACGGAACGCCCGCTGTGTCGGCCGGGCGCGTCTTCGTGCCCAGCTCGACGGGTGGCTCGCTGACGGCGTTCTCCACGGGCG
Organism: Gaiellaceae bacterium; assembly: GCA_036490895.1. Classification (GTDB taxonomy): domain Bacteria; phylum Actinomycetota; class Thermoleophilia; order Gaiellales; family Gaiellaceae; genus PALSA-600. The sequence goes on along the minus strand of DASXDB010000093.1, from coordinate 29,614 downwards.
GCCGCCGCCTCTGGTCTCGGTCGACCGGCTCGTACGTCTACTCGTCGCCTGCGGTCGCGCACGGCCGTGTGTTCTTCGGGTCGTACAACGGTGTGTTCTATGCGCTCCTCGCACGCAACGGCCGCACCCTGTGGACGCATCGGACCGGCGGCCCGATCTCGGGCGCGGCGGTGGTGGTCGACGGCGTGGCCTACGCGGGCTCGTTCGCGCACCGGATCCTCGGCGTCAACGCCGCGACCGGCCGGGTCGTGCTCGATTTCCCGCACGGTGAGTACGTCCCGGTCTCCGGCGGAGGCAAGCGTCTCCTGCTCCACGGCTACTCGCGCGTGTTCGCCGTCGAAGCCCGATGAAGCGCTTCCTGATCGGCGGCGCCGTGCTGGTCGTCCTCGCGGCAGGCGGGGGGCTCGTCGCGTGGTACCTCCACGTGAAGCACGCCTCGCGTGACGTCAAGGGATCGTCGACGGTGGAGTTCGTCACCACGCAGGAAGCGCCCCCCGCGCCCCCCGAGCCGGGCATCGCCTGGCCGACGTACGGCCACGATGCGGAGCACCTTCGCTTCGGCAACGGCATCTCACTCGCGCCCCCGTTCAAGAAGGTCTGGACGTTCCGCGCGCAGAGCCTGGTCGAGTTCCCGCCCGCGGTCGGTTACGGGCGCCTGTTCTTCGCCAGCAACGCGGGCGTCATGTTCGCCGTCGGTGCGAAGAACGGGAAGCGTGCCTGGAAGCTCAACGCGCACCGCTGCGTGGCGTCGTCACCGGCGCTCGACCGGCACGTCGTCTACCAGGCGTACCTGAACGCTCCGCCGTGCAATCGCAAGCCGAGCTCCTCGCTGACCGGCGAGGTCGTCGCCTATGCGGTCGGCACCGGCCGGGTTCTGTGGCGGCGCCGGATCGGCCCGAGCGAGACCTCGCCCGTGGTGTCCCGTGCCTCGATCTTCGTCGGCGACTGGGACGGTCGGGTCTGGGCGCTGCGTCGCAAGACCGGCAAGACGCGCTGGGTGACCAAGCTCCAGGGCCAGGTGAAGGGTGCGGTCGCGATCTCCGGCAACCGCGTCTTCGTCGGCGACTACTCCGGGCATCTGTACGCGCTCAGCTACGCGAGCGGCAAGGTGCTCTGGACGGCGAAGCTGCAGCCGCGGTTCGGAGGCACCGGCAACATCTACGCGACTCCGTCGGCCGCGTATGGCCGCGTGTACGTCGGCGCGACGGACGGGAAGGTGTACTCGTTCGGCGCCGAGAGCGGGAAGCTCCGCTGGTCGCAGTCGACCGGCGGGTACGTCTACTCGTCCACCGCGGTCTGGCGCGACCGCGTCTATGCGGGCTCGTACTCGAAGCGCTTCTTCTGCTTCGACGCCGCGACGGGGAGGATCATCTGGCAGTACAAGGCGAACGGGCAGATCTCGGGGTCGCCGACGGTAATCGCGGGCCGGGTGTACTTCGCGACGCTGAGCGGCCGGACCTATGCGCTGGACGCCCGTTCGGGGACGCTGCTCTGGACCTTCCCGGACGGCAAGTACTCGCCGGTCGTCGCCGACTCGACGCGCCTCTACCTGACCGGGTACGCCCGGATCTACGGGCTCGTTCCGAGCGCGACTCAAGGGACGGTCACCGCGCAGGAGTTGCGGCGCATCCCGCATGCGGGCGTCGTCGCCACGCGCTATGTCTCGCGGAAGGCCGCGTCGACGCACGGCGGCGTGCAGGTCTGCAACGTCGTGCTCGCTAGGCGCGGAGCGAGCCCGACGCGCTTCTGGGGGATCGTGCGGAAGGTGCAGCGTGCCTGTGTGCGCTAGGGTCGCATGCGCATGACGGCCCCCCAATTCGACGCGGAGCGCGAGGTCGACCTCGCCCGCTGGCGCCGCGCGGTCGTCGCGCTCTGGTGGCTGCCCGTCGCCGGTCTCGTGGTCGGCGCGATCGTCGGCGTCCTCTACTCGTTCCGAGGCGGGACGAACTACAAGGCGACGGCGCTCATCTCGCTCGGCCAGCCGACCTCGCCGGGCGGGGCGCTCGTCCCCAGCTACGGCACGAACCCGCGCGCCGTCTCGCAGATCGTCTCGGGCGCGAAGTTCCAGGAGCAGGCGGCCAACTACGCGGACATGCGCCCGGCGGCGCTGCGCGGGCACGTCTCGATCGGGACGATCGGCAGCGCGGGCGCCGGCGCAGCCCGCACGCAGCCGCTGATCTCGCTGACCGTTACCGGGGTGCACGGGAAGAACGTCGCGCTTGCTGCGAACAAGCTTGCCGACATCGTCGTCGCGCAGACGACCGCGTCGTACGTGCAGGAGAAGATCCGGACGTTCGAGACGACGCTCGCGAACGTCACGCTTCAGCTCAAGGGCATCACCACCGATCTGAACGTCTACAAGGCAGCGCTCGCCGAAGCGCAGAAGAAGAACCTCGACCCGCTGCAGCAGCTTGTGATCGTGGGGCAGGAGGACAACGCCGAGACGCGCCAGGGAAACCTGATCGCGCAGCAGGAGACGCTGCAGCAGCAGCTCGTCTTCGCGAAGCAGGTCGAGAGCGCGAAGGTGGTCGAGCCCGCCGCCGCGATCAAGGCGGCGGCGCACACGAAGTCGACGTCGCTCGTCATCGGCGCCCTGATCGGCCTGATCCTCGGCGCGATCGTGGCGATCGCCGGCGAGGGCCGCTTCCGCAAGACGTAGGAGCGCCATGCTCGAGGCCAAGCGCGTCGCCGTCGTCGTCCCGGCGCACAACGAAACGGAGCTCATCGTCGCGACGCTCCAGGGCATCCCGGGGTTCGTCGACCACGTCTACGTCGTCGACGACGCGTCGACGGACGACACCGCCGAGCGCGCGCGGTCGGTGGACGATCCGCGCATCGAGGTGATGGTGCACGAGCAAAACCGCGGTGTCGGCGCCGCGATCGTGACCGGCTACAAGCGCGCACTCGCGGATCGCGTCGACGCGACCGCCGTGATGGCCGGCGACAACCAGATGGATCCCGACGAGCTCGAGGAGCTCTCGCTGCCCGTCGTGCGCGGCGAGCTCGATTACGCGAAGGCGAACCGGCTGTTCACCGGCAGCGCGTGGACGTTGATCCCCCGTAGTCGCTACCTCGGCAATGCGGTCCTGAGCTTCCTGACGAAGATCGCATCGGGCTACTGGCACGTCGCCGACTCGCAGGCCGGCTTCACCGTGGTGTCTCTGCGGATGCTACGGCTGCTCGACCTCGACCGGATCTATACGTCGTACGGCTTCCCGAACGACATGCTCGTGCACCTGAACGTGTGGAACGCGCGTGTGCGCGACTTCCCGTCACGGCCGATCTACGGCGTCGGCGAGCGGTCGGGCATCAAGATCCGGCGCGTCGTGCCGCGCATCTCCTGGCTGCTCTGGAAGGGCTTCTTCTGGCGGCTGCGCGAGAAGTACGTGATCCGCGACTTCCACCCGCTCGTCTTCTTCTACGCGCTCGGCTTCCTGATGACGACCGTCGGCTTCGTCCTCGGCGTCCTCGAGACGGTGCAGCGGATCGGCGGCCACGACATCCCGGCCGCGACGATCGTGCTCGTCGCGCTGCTCCTCATCTCCGGCAGTCAGTTCACGCTGTTCGCGATGTGGTTCGACATGGAGTCGAACAAAGACCTGCGCTGATGACTCGGCCGGACAGCCGATTCTCGGCGCCGGCGCGGCTGGCGGGAATCGTCGTCGCGTCCGTCCTGATCCGGATCGTGCTCAGCCGGGGCATCGCGGCGCCGTGGATCTTTGCCGACGAGCTGATCTACTCGGAGCTCGCGAAGTCGTTCGCCGTGCACGGCACCTTTTCGGTTCGTGGCGTGCCGACGCACGGCTTGGGGTTCGTCTATCCGATCGTGCTGGCCCCCGCGTGGCGGTTTACCGCGTCGATGCCCGGTACCTACGTGGTTGCGAAGACGATCAATGCCGTCGTGATGTCGCTGACCGCCGTACCGACCTACTTCCTCGCCCGGCATCTGCTTCGGCCCCGGCCGGCACTCGTCGCGGCGGCGTTGACGGTGACGGTGCCGTCGATGCTCTACACCGGGATGGTGATGACGGAGAACGTCTTCTACCCGCTCTTCGTGACCTTCGTGCTCGCGTTGGTGCGCATGCTCGAGCAGCCCACGCCGCGGCGACAGGCTGTCGTGCTGGTGACGTTCGGGCTTTCGTACCTCACGCGCGCCGAGGCGATCGCGTTCGTCCCGGCGATGGCCGTCGCTCCGCTGCTGCTTACGCTGATCGAGCAGCGGCGGCTCCAACGGGTCCCGCGTCAATACGCAACGCTCTACGGAACGCTGGGCGGCGGCGTCGTCGCAGCGTTCGTGGTCACCGCGATCCGCAACCGATCCGTGAGCTCACTTCTCGGCGGCTACGAAGCTGCGACGAGCCCGGCCTATTCGACGGGCAGCGTCCTCCGCTACCTCCTGTACCACGCCGCCGAGCTCGATCTGTCGCTCGGCGTCGCTCCGTTTGCGCTGCTCCTCGCACTGTGGCTCTCACCGCGCCTGCCCTCGCGCCCGAGCCGGGCATTCGTCGCCGCCACGCTGCCGGTCGTCGTCTTCCTGACCGTCGAAGTGTCGGCGTTCGCCTCTGCGAACGCCTTTCGGATCGAGGAGCGCGATCTGTTCTTCATCGCTCCGCTTGCCCTGATCGCGTCCCTTCGCCTCATAATCGACAGGGACGCCGTGCTCGGCCGGCGCCCAGTTCTCGCAGCCGCTCTGGTGGCGGCCGGGCTGCCGTTCTTTCTCCCGTTCCAGCGCTTCGTGACTCCGGACGCCGTGCACGACAGCTTCGGGCTGTTGCCGTGGTGGTGGCTGCACGATCAAGGCGTCGCGTTCGACAACCTCCGGTGGGTGGCGCTCTGCTTCGCGGCCGCGTGCGCCGCACTCGCTCTCGTGCCTCGACGCTTCGCAATCGTCGTGCCGGCCCTGGTCGCTTGCTACTTCGTCGCCACCACCGTCATCGTCGAGAGCGGCGAGCACGGCATTCGCACGGCGTCGCGCGACGCGCGAGCGGCGGGGATCGGCCGGCCGGATCGGGACTGGGTGGACCGAGCCGTCACGGCGAACACGTCGGTGGCCTACGTGCGAACCGGATTCGGGAGCTTCTACACACTCTGGGAGAACGAGTTCTTCAACCGCAGCATCGGTCCCGTCTACAACCTGATCGGATCCTCCGTCGACGCGCTCCCGGAAACCGTGGTCGCGCGCCGGGCGGACGGGACGCTCGTCGCGGACGGCCGGCCTGTCCGGGCGGAGTTTGTTCTCGCCGACGAGTCGGCGGGTGTCAGAGGGACGGAGGTCGCCCGCGACCCGGTCGCTGGGACGGTCCTCTACCGCACCGGAGGACCGATCGTCCTCCTCGCGAGCGTCACCGGTCTCTATCCCAACGACACCGCCTCCGCACCACCGTGGTCAGGTCGCACCGTCACCTACACGCGGCTCGGGTGCAGCGGCGGCACGCTGTCCGTCAGGCTCGCGAGCGATCCGGCTCTCTTTCGGAGCGCGCAGACAGTCACTGCGCGAACGGGAGGGAGGCTTGTTGGCCCTGCTCGGATCGAGCCGACAGGCCGCGCCGCGTTGACGGTCGCCGTCAACCCGACTCCCGGCACAGATGTGTGCGTCGTTCACTACGAGGTCGGACGGACCCTCGTCCCGGCTCAGGTCGAACCGGGCAGTACCGACACGCGCCCGCTCGGTGCCCTGTTTCTCGGCTTCGATTATCGCCCGGCATCCTCCGCTTGAAAAAGGTTCGTAAGGAAACGCAGGATTCCGCAGAGCCGCCAAGTACGATCGTCCGAATGCCCACGTCCGTCGTCACAGGAGGTGCGGGGTTCCTCGGCTCGCATCTCTGCGACCGCCTCCTCGCGGAAGGGCACCGCGTCATCTGCGTCGACAACCTCGAGACCGGGTCGCTGGAGAACATCGCGCACATTCGCGACGCCGGGTTCGACTTCATGAACCACGACGTGATCGAGCCGATCTCGATTTCCGGCCCCGTCGACTTCGTGTTCCACCTCGCTGCGCTCGCGAGCCCGGTCGACTACATGCGGATGCCGCTCGCCTCGCTGAAGGTCGGCTCGTACGGGACGCACAACGCGCTCGGCCTCGCGAAGTGGAAGCGGGCCCGGTTCCTCATCTCGTCGACGAGCGAGGTGTACGGCGACCCGCAAGTTCATCCGCAACCGGAGACCTACTGGGGCAACGTCAACCCGATCGGCCCGCGCGGCGTCTACGACGAGGCGAAGCGGTACGCGGAGGCGATGACGATGACCTATCACGAGCAGCAGGGCGTCGACACCGCGATTGCGCGCATCTTCAACACGTACGGGCCGCGCATGCGCCGCAACGACGGGCGCGCCTCGGTGAACTTCATCCACCAGGCGCTCGAGGGCAAGCCGCTCACCGTCTACGGCGACGGCTCGCAGACGCGGTCGCTCTGCTACGTCGACGACCTGATTCGGGGTCTCTTCGTGCTCGCGATGAGCGACGAGCACCTGCCGGTCAACCTCGGCAACCCCGATCACGAGGTGACGATGCTCGAGCTCGCGCAGACCGTGATCAAGGTCACCGCCTCTCCGAGCGAGATCGTGTTCGAAGCGCTCCCGACGGACGACCCGCAGATCCGGCGCCCGGACATCACGCGCGCGCGCCAGGTGCTCGGCTGGCAGCCAGAGATCGATCTCGAGGAGGGGCTGACTCGCTGGCTGTCCTCCTTCGGCAGGACACCGGTGCAGGCCTGAGGGTGGCGCGCATCGGGGTCATCGTCGCCGTCGCGCTGACGGCGCTCGTCGGTGCGACCGCGCGGCCGGCGCACGCGTCGCGCTTCCTTCGCGTCGGCATCTACGACGAGGCGCAGACCCTGTACGGCCCGGTCGATACGACGTTCAGCCTGTTCAGGCAGCTGCACGTCCAGGAGGTGCGGCTGAACCTCTACTGGGGCGGCCCGTACGCCGTCGCGAAGTCGCGCCCCGTGCATCCGACCGACCCGAGCGACCCGGCCTACGACTGGGGCTTGTACGACCGCACCGTCAACTACGCGCAACAGGCCGGCGTGCGTGTGGTGTTCTCGATCTACGGGACGCCGAGTTGGGCGAACGGCGGGAAAGGGCCGAACGTCGCGCCGACGGCCGCGATCGATCTCCGCAACTTCGCCTATGCCGCCGCGAAGCGCTACAGCGGAAAGATGATGGGAACCGACGGCCGGTTGTTGCCGGCCGTGAAGGAGTGGCTTGCGTGGAACGAGCCGAACAATCCCGTGTTCCTGACGCCGCAGTGGAAGAAGAACGCGGTCGGCAAGTGGGTCATCGTGAGCGCGACGAACTACGCCAAGATCTGCAACGCGGTGTACAGCGGCGTTCACGCGACGCTGCAGCCGAACGAGCGGGTCGCCTGCGGTGTGACCGCGCCGCGCGGCAACAACAACCCGAACAGCTCTCGGCCGTCGGTCTCACCGCTCGCGTTCCTGCGCGCCGTGAAGGCGGCGGGGCTGAAGACGTTCGACGCCTGGGCCCACCATCCGTACTACGCGGGGCCGTCCGACCAGCCGACCACCAAGCCCGTCACCGCCAAGGGCGCGCCGGCGACCGCAGTGACGCTCGGGAACATCGGCGACTTGATCAAACAGGTGACGCGCCTCTACGGCAACAAGCGCATCTGGATCACCGAGTACGGCTACCAGACGAATCCGCCCGACAAGCTCTACGGCGTCACCTACGCGAAGCAGGCTGCTTACCTGACCCAGGCGTTCGCGATCGCGCGCAAGAACCCGCGCATCGACATGATGCTTTGGTTTCTGCTGAAGGACGATCCGAATCTGAACGGATGGCAGTCCGGGCTCATCACCGCCCGGGGCGCGAAGAAGCCCGCGTTCGCCGCCTTCATGAAGATGGCGGCGGCTCCGTAGCGGTGCGCTTGGTCGCCGTCACATGGAAGTTGGCGAAGAGCGCGCCCGCGCGCTTCTCGCGCAGCGACGGAACGTGCCGGTCGATCGACGCGGCGGATGCGTTCAGCGTGTAGACGAATGGCCGTGCCGCCCACGCGACTCCGACACGCTTCGCGAGCAGGTGCAGGGATCGCGCGACGAGCATCGCGAGCGCGGCAGTCGTCCCGGCGTTCGGCGCGACGTCGACGCGATCCCAGTCGCCGTTGGCGGTGAAGAGCCGCTCGAGTCCGGTGTGCGTCCAGCGCCAGTAGTCGCCCGGGTTCGGGTGGTAGACCTGGGTTCCGTGCGTCGACGCGAGCACCCGGCCCCCGGGCGCGGTCACGCGATGCAGCTCGCGCACTGCCGCCGCGGGGTCGTCGACGTGCTCGAGGACCTGCGTGCAGAGAACGACGTCGAAGGAGGAATCCTCTACGGGGAGCGCCTCGATCGCGCCGTGGACGTCCGCCAGCGTGTTTTCCTGAACATCGACGCCGACGTAGGACGCTGCGGTGGAGAAAAACGGCTGATACGGCTTCGAGCCGCACCCGACGTCGAGTACGCGCTTCCCCATAGCGCCAGCACCTTCGACGCGAAGCCATTCGGCGAGCGGACGGCGCACCGACCAGCCGGGATCGGACTTGCGCGGGCTCCGCTGACTCTGGCCGGACGTCACGGAGGCGAAGCCTAGACCGCGAGCGATGCACAGAGCCCGACGGTCAGCCAGAGCATCGCCTCGACCGACGTGCCGGGCAGGAGTCCCGTGCCCGTGAAGACTGCCACCGCCACGACCAGGCCGCCGAGGGCGACGATTGCAGTGTGGGCGCGCTCCTCGTCGGCAGCACGAGCGACACGCAGCGCGACGCGTAGCGCGCAGGCGATGACGACGCCGAGCAGGATCAGGCCAACGGCGCCGAGGTCGGCGAGCGTCTGGATGATCCCGTTCTGGACGCCCCAGCGGTGCGCGCGCGAGGGAAAGGCGACATCCGGTTCGTCGGGGAAGCGTCGGTGGGCGGCCGCGAGATGCTTCTCGAACGCGGCCGGCTCGTGCGACTCCTGCCAGCCGGCGCCCGCGATGGGATGGTCGAGCCAGATGCGCAGGCCGATGTATCCGAGCAGCGTGCGGTGCGAGTAGCTCTGCACGTTCTCGTTCGTCTGCGTGTTCGACGGTGTGACCCCGAGGAACTCGAGAAAGGCTGAAACAGCGCTCCCGCGCAGCGTCACCGAGGCGGCGGCGACGGCGGCGACGATCGCGGCCAGGATGGCGACTCGGCGCAGGTCGAGCAGACCGCGCCGCGCGGCAACCGCTGCGACGCCCACTGCTGCAACGACGATTCCGCCCACCGCATCGAGCGCAGCCGCCAGCGCTACGCCGAGGGTGCCCGCGATGCCGCCGATCCACCCGAGGCGAGGACGGCGGACGATCAGGATGGAGGCGAACGCAATCGTGAGCGCGACGCCCGAGAAGACGCCGAGCTCGTGGATGCCGATGTACGAAGGCTCGCGCTGCACCGGGCGTCGTCCTTCGAACTCGTTCACGATCCCCAGAAACTGAAGCGCGGCGATCGCGGTCAGGAATGACGACCAGGCGACGATCGAAAAGAGCAATGCACTCCGGTCGGCCGACTTGCGCACGACGACTGCCGCGGCCGGCGCGAGCAACGCGAACTCGACGTACTTGAATGCGCTGACGACGCGAGAGTGCAACGGGTAGTTCGGGTCATGGTGCGTCGCCCACGCGATCGATGCGACGAGCCAGATGAGGAACACCGCGAAAAACCCCCACAGGACCGGCTGCGCCGCGAGAGCAGCCGGGCCGTCGCGGCGCAGCGTCCAGAGCCCCGCGACCACGACGGCGGCGAGTGCCAGATCGGTGAGATTGATCCCGACCGAGCCGTGCGCGAGCGACGGCTGGTATTTCGGGTGCAGGAACACGAACGGGATGGCAACCGCGAGAACGAGGGCGCCGCCGGAGGCCGTCCGGGCCTCGCGCACGAGTGCCCGGAGCGTCGGAGCTGCCACCCGCGCGACTATACTGAGTGGTCGCGATGGGTTTCTCGGTGGTGTTCCGTCGTGCGGTCACCGCCGTCTCGATCTACGGGTCCGCGCTGCTCGGCATCCTCGGTTCGGTCGTCGCCGCGCGCGAGCTGTCGAAGATCGACTTCTCACGGTTCGCGCTCGTCTTTGCGATCACGGGGCTCTTGCAGCTCTTCCTGGACGTGACGGTCGAGGAGGTCGTCGTCAAGTTCGGCAACCGCTATATCGCGCGGGCCGACTGGGGCCGGTTCCACCGGCTGCTGCGGGTCGCGCTCGCGATCAAGACCGCCGGCGGCGCGGTGGGAGGCCTCGCCGTCGTCGGCGCCGCCGCGCTCGCTCCGTGGATCTGGAACGTCGGCGGCTTGCGCGGCGCGTTGCTCGTCGCGGCGCTCGTACCGCTGATCCAGGCGCCCGAGGGGATGGGAAGTGCGATCTTGCTGCTGCGAAACCGCTACGACGTCCGCGGTGCACTGCTGGCGTGGTCGATGGCGCTGCGCCTGGCCGCGATCGCGATCGGTGCGTCGCTCGGCGTCGTGCAGGCGTTCGTCGGCATCGTCGTCGCGCAGGCGATCTCGACGCTCACAATGTCGGTGATCGGCCTGGCTGTTCTTCGTCGCTATCCCGCGCACCCGGCAAGCACGTCGCTCGGCGACGATCGTCCGGCGATTCGCTCGTTCGCGGTGCAGTCGACGATCGCGTCGGGGCTCACATCGTTGCGCGGCCTCCTGCCGACCGTGCTGGTCGGCATCGTGGCGCGGCCGGTGGACATCGGGTACTTCCGGATTGCGCAAGCGCCGCAGACGGCGTTCGCATCGCTGTCTGCGCCGGTGCGGCTGGTCCTACTGGCCGAGCAGACCCGTGATGTCGAGCACGGCCGCGCGCACCGCGCATTCGCTCTCCTGAATCGATACATCGGTGGCACTATCGCGCTCGCGATCGTCGGTGTTCCCCTGCTCTGGCTCGCCATGCCGACGCTCGTCCGCTGGGTATACGGCGCCCGCTACGCCGGCGCCACCGATGCGGTGCGCCTGATGCTCGTCGCCGCGGCGATCCAGCTCGTCTTCGGGTGGACGAAGTCGTTCCCGGTCTCGATCGGCCGGCCGGGCCTGCGGACGGCGGCGCAGCTCCTCGAGATCGTCGTCCTCGTCCCGCTCGTCCTCGTCTTCGCGGCGCTGTACGGGGCGACCGGTGCCGCGGCGGCTCTGATCGGCTCGTCGGCGGTCTTCGCCGTGTTCTGGACCGTGCAGCTCGGACGGCTCCGCGGGACCGCGGAGGAGGCCACCGCGTGAACATCGTGATCGTCTCCGGGATCTGGCCTCCTGACGTCGGTGGACCGGCGACGCACGCGCCCGAGGTCGCGACGTGGCTCGCGGGACGCGGCCATCATGTCGAGGCCCTTACGACCGCGTCGGCGAAGCCGCCCGCCTCCGACTATCCGGTCCACTGGGTCTCTCGCCGCCTGCCACCCGGCGCGCGCCACGCGGCAGTCGCCGCGGGTATCGCACTTGCCGCGAGGCGAGCGGACGTCGTGTACGCGACGTCGATGATCGGGCGCACAGCTGCCGGGTCGGCGATCGCCCGGCGGCCGTTCGTCGCCAAGCTGACCTCCGACCCCGCGTTCGAACGCTCGCGGCGGCGCGGTCTCGTCGAGGGGGAGACGATCGCGTTTCAGGAAGGCGGCGGCGGTCCCGGCTCCGCGGCGCTGCGCGCGATCCGGGATCGCAGCGTGCGCCGCGCAGCGTCGGTCATTTGCCCGAGCGCGTACATCGCAGAGCTCGCCGCTGACTGGCGCGGCACCGGCGACGGGATCGTGGTGCTGCCGAACCCGGCGCCTTCGCCGGCCGAGGCGACCGTGGTCGAGCTCCCGGGCGACCGACCGCACGTCGTCTTCGTCGGCCGGCTGACGGCCGCGAAGAACGTTGGCGTCGCCATCGAGGCCGTGCGCGAGCTCGCTGCGGGGACGCTCGTCGTCGTCGGCGAGGGGGAAGAACGCGACCGGCTGGAGCGCGGCGCAGGTGACCGGGTCAGGTTCGTCGGCGCGCGGTCCCGGACGGAGGCGCTCGGCTATCTCGCTGCAGCGGATGTCGCCGTGTTGCCTTCCGCCTGGGAGAACTTCCCGCACGCCGCCGTCGAGGCGCTCGCGCTGGGAACGCCGGTCGTCGCCACGCGCGTCGGGGGTGTCCCCGAGATCGTGATCGACGGCGAGAACGGCCTACTCGTGGAGCCGAACGACGCTCCGGCCCTCGCGGCAGCGCTCGGGCGCGTGCTCGCCGACGACGCCTTGCGCGCGAGGCTTGCCGAAGCCGCCGCGCCGTCCGTCGCCCGCTTTGCCATCGACACCGTCTACGGCGAGGTCGAGCGGCTGCTCGCGGAGGCGGCGGCGTGACGGCCAAGCCGCGCGTGCTCTTCGTCGGCCGCGCGCGCTACGCGCTCCCGCTCTCGCCGACGATGCGCCTCAAGTGGGACGCGGTCGCCGAGGAGCTCGACTATCGCGTCGTTGCCTCCTCGCCGGACGCCTCCGGTGGCGACGTCACGTTCCTCTTGCGACCGCGCACGGCGCTCGACGGCCCGCGCTTCTGGCTTTCACTGCCGGGCCGGGTGCGCCGCGAAGCGCGGCGCTTCGCACCCGGTGCGATCGTCGCCCAGAGCCCGTTCGAAGCCGCTGCCGCTCTGATTGCCGGCACCGGTGTGCCGGTGATCGTCGAGCTCCACGGCGACTGGCGCACGTTCGCTCGACTCTACGGATCGTCGTCGCGACGCGCCTTCGCGCGCGTTGCCGATGCGATCGGCAGCTGGGCGGTGCGGAGGTCGGCGAAGGTGCGCACCGTGTCGCCGTACACGACGCGGCTCGCGCGCGAGACCGGACGAGAGCCTGCCGCCGAGTTTCCCGCGTTCATGGACCTCGAGCCGTTCGCAGCTCCGGTCGCGCCCCTTCCAGCGGAGCCGGCTGCGCTCTTCGTCGGCGTGCTCGAGCTCTACAAGAACATCGACGGCCTCGTCGCCGCCTGGCGGCTGGCACAGCGGCGTGTCCCCGAGGCACGTCTCCGGATCGTCGGCACCGGCACGCACGCCGACCTCGTTCGCCGGCTCGTCGCCGACGGCCTCGCGACCTGGGACGAGCGGCTCGACACCGCCGGAATCGCCTCCGCGCTCGACGAGGCGAGCCTCCTCGTGCTGCCGTCGCGGTCGGAAGGCATGGGCCGGGTGGTGATCGAGGCGTTCCTACGCGCCCGCCCGGTGATCGGCTCCGCGGTCGGCGGCATCCGCGACCTCGTCACCGACGGTGACAACGGTCTCCTTGTCGACCCGGAGCCTGCCGCGATTGCCGACGCGCTTGTCCGGGTCCTCGGTGACCGCGACGAGCTCGAGCGGTTGGCAGCAGGGGCGCGCCGGGCCGGGGAGGCGTGGCTCGTGGCGCCGGAGGAGTACGCGCGGCGGCTGCGGGAGCTCGTCGTCACTTGAAACTCGTCTTCATCACGCAACGTGTCGACGAGGACGATCCCGCGCTCGGCGCGACGGTTCCGAAGCTACGTGCGCTCGCCGCGCGTGTCGACGAGCTGGTCGTGCTCGCGCTGCACGCCGTTCCGACGCCGTTGCCGGCGAACGTGCGTATCGAGTCCTTCGGGGCGGGTGGGTCCGCGCTGACCGGTATGCGGCTCGCGGCGCGGCTCGCGCAGGAGTTGCGACGTCGGCCGGTCGCCGTCATCGCGCACATGTCGCCCGTCTACGCGATCGTCGCGGCACCGCTCACGCGCCCCCTACGCGCGCCGCTTCTCCTCTGGTTCACACATTGGCGCGACTCGCGTTCGCTGAGAATGGCGGAGCGGTTGGCGACGTGCGTCGTCTCGGTGGACGAGCGCTCGTTCCCTTTCCGGTCGCGCAAGCTCGTCGCGGTGGGGCATGGCATCGAGGTCGGCGAGGCCGTCGTTCGGCGGCGCGATGACGGCGTCGTACGGTTGCTCGCGCTCGGGCGCACGTCACCGGCGAAGGGGCTCGCAACGATCGTCGAAGCCGCCGAAGGCATCGACGGCGTAGCGCTCGAGATCCGCGGCCCGTCGCTGACCGACGAGGAGCGGCGGCATCGCGCCGACCTCGTCGCGCGTGGGGTGCGGGTAGAGGAGGCGGTGCCGCGCTCGCAGATCGGCTGGGTGTACGCAGAAGCCGATGCGCTCGTCAGCAACATGCGCGCGGGCGCACTCGACAAGGTCGTCTACGAAGCGGCGGCCGCGGGACTGCCGGTGCTGGTCGCGAGCGAAGGCTTCGCGCCGCTCACGGACGGGATCGTCCCGCCGCTCCGCTTCGTCCAGGACGACGCCGCGTCGCTCGCCGAGCGCATCCGGGGGCTCGTCGACGCCGGACCGACGGGCCGCGCCGCGGTGGGGGACGAACTGCGCCGCCGCGTCGTGCACGACCACTCTGTCGACCATTGGGCTGCCGCGATCGTGGCGGCGCTCCGATGACGCGCGTCATCCACGTCCAGAAGGTCTCGGGCATCTCGGGATCGGAAGCGCACTTGCTCTCGCTCCTGCCGCGGCTGCGCTCGCGCGGGTTCGACGCGTCGATCGTCGTCCTTCACGAGGGCGAGACGGGAGCCGCAGAGTTCGTCGACCGAATGCGGGAGGCCGGAGTCCCGACCGACGCGTGGCGCATGCGCCTCGATCTGGACCCGCGTGTTCCGGGGCGCCTCCTCACGCGGCGACCGGACATCCTGCACACCCACCTCGTCCACGCCGACGTGCTCGCGCTGCCGGCGGCCGCGGCGGCGCGGGTTCCGGTCCGCATCTCGACGAAGCACGGCTTCAACGAGTTTCGTGCGAACCGACTGATCGCCCGTGCCGACCGGATCGCCGCGCGCTTCGCGCACGCTCAGATCGCGATCTCCGCCGGGCTCGCCGACTACTTGGCCGATACGGAGGGATTCGATCGCGACGCGTTCACCGTCGTGCACTACGGCATCGAGCCGGGAGCGCCGCCGCCAGCGCCGCCGGACGAGCCCAGGCTGGTCGCCGTCGGCCGCCTCATTCCGATCAAGGGGCTCGACGTGCTCCTCGCCGCGTTCGCGCAGGCTCGCCGTGAGCTGCCCGAGTTGTCGCTGGAGCTTGCGGGCTCGGGGCCGCTCGAGCCGGAGTTGCGGAAAGCGGCTCCCGAGGGCGTCACCTTCCTCGGGCGCGTGTCAACCGCCGCGCCCGTCTACGAGCGCAACGCGATCCTCGTCGTCCCGTCGCGTGGCGAAGGGTTCGGAATGGTCGCCCTCGAAGCGGCCGAGCGAGGGCGTACGGCGATCGTCTCCGCCGTCGGAGGCCTGCCGGAGGTCGTGGCCGACGGCGAGACCGGTTTGGTCGTGCCCGCCGGCGACGCGGATGCGCTCGCAGCGGCAATCGTGGGCCTCGCGCGTGATGTCGACCGGATCCGGGAGTTCGGAGCGGCTGCGCGTCAGCGCGCGCTGACGTCGTTCTCGGCGGACCGGAACGCGGACGGCATCGCCGACCTGTACCGACGGCTGCTGAGTGCGCGCTCGAGCACGGCCGACGCGAGCAGGACGAGCAGGAAGTCGAACGGGACGCGGTAGCGGGTGGTTCCCGCGAACAGCATCGCCGCGGCGGTGTTGTACGCGAGCAGCAGCGTCGCGAGCACTGCGAAGCCGAACGGCGCGAAGTACAGGCCGGCCAGCGCGAGCGCGTAGATCGGGACGATGTACAGCGGCTCGCCGACGCGGCGCGCAGTGTCGCGCCACGTGCCCTTTCCGGAGCGTCCCTCTGTTTCGTGGCTTCGCGGATCCCATAGGAGCTCCACGGCCTGCCCCATCAGCTTCGCCTTCTCACCCGGGTGCTTCCTCCAGAAGACGAAGGTCAGATGCTCGAACTTCCGCATCTGGGCGCACTCGTCGACCGGGACCAGCTTATGGGTCGTTGCGTACTCGTCCGCGGCCGTCTCGGCCGACGGCGGGAAGCTCGCGGGCTGCGGGACGTCATCGATCCACTTGCCCGCCGCGAGTGTGTCGTAGGTGGCCATGTTGTTCGCCTTCCAGAGCGCGCGCCCGTCGGTAGTGATCGCGAAGCAGCCGACCTGCACGCGATTTCGGACGACCCACGGTGAGACGACGAGCGCGCTCGCAGCGACGACGAGGGCTGCGGCAGCCACGCGTCCGCGCGGCAGCCGCCAGGCGAGAAGCACTGCGATCACGAGTGGCAGTGCGGTGAGGCGGCTGTTGCCGAGAATCGACGCGCCGAGCAGCGCGCCGTCGAACGCGGCCCAGCCGAGCGAGCGCCGCTCGATCGCGATCAAGGTCGCGAGCACGATTCCGGCCAGGACGAGCTGATCGACGATCTCGCGGTTCACGTGCACGTCGTGCCAGATCAGGTAGGGGTTCAGTGTGGCGACGATCGCCGCCGCAGCGGCGAGCCGTGGCGCCACACGGCGACCGATCTCCCGCACGACGAGGGCGGTAGCCACTGCCACTGCGGTCTGTGCGAGCCCGACGACGAGCCAGTGCCTGCCGAAGATCCAGTAGAGCGGGATCAGGAAGTAGCCATAGAGCGGTTGCGTGTACGCGGAAGGGTGACCCGGTATGAAGCCGAACGTTCCGCTCGTGACGAACGTTTGGGCGAACGTGTCGCTCTTCTCCGTATATGCCGCGAGGATGTCGCCACGCTCGACGACGAGCACCGCGAGTCGCGGCAGCGCCGCGGCGAGCACGACGGCCAGCGTGGCCTTTCCTGGTCTCGCTGCGAAGATGCGCACGTGAACGGAGTCGAACGGTACGCGGTCGTGTCGTGCCACGCCGAGCGACCGCTCGACGAAGCCACGTGGACCGCGTTCGAGCGCCTGCTACGGAGACGCCCCGGCGGGTTTGTCGTCACGCCAATGTTGAGGCCGCCCGCGGACGGCGAGAACCAGGACGTGTGGCTCGAGCGTGCGCGCATCGCCGCCACGCTCGCGCCACTCGGCCATCACACGCATTGGGGCGGTGAGACGCAGGCGCGGCCGACCGGCAGCATCGACGCCGCGGTCCGTGTGCGCGACGAGGCGGCGTGGTTGCGCGAGCACGAGCTCGATCCGCGCTACTTCTGCGGCGGGGGCTGGTATCTCGACACAGGGCTCGCCGAGCTCCTGGCCGAGCTCGGCTACGTTGACTGCACCGCGACGTCCTTCCGTCAGGCATACCTGGCGGACGACGCGCCGAGACTCCAGCTCGACGCACCGGCACGGCTACGCCTACCGTCGGGCGCCCAGCTTCTCGAGCTACCCGCGACGCACTCCGTCGGAATGCTCGCACGAGGCCTGCTCACGCTGCCGAATCTCGTCCACCTGCACTTCCACGACTGGGAGCTCGTCGACCGCCGGCGCGCGGCTGCGATCCAGGTGCTGTTGCACATCCTCGGCCGCAGGTACCGCCCGTTGACGGTGTCCGAGCTGGCCGATCGCGCCGCGGACGCGCCCGAGCGCGAATGGCGGTCTACGATCGCGCGATGACGAACGAGCCGATGCAACGGCGGGCGGAGGACGTTCGCTCGATCAAGCCGTACCTCTTCTCGCGAACCCCGTTGCGGACATTCGTCCGCCGCGCGGCGAGCATCGTCGTGCTTGTCTCGATCGACGTCGCGGGCCTCGTCCTCGGGCTCTATCTCGCATTGGCCCTGCGCGCGTTCGTCTTCGATCCCAAGCCCGTGCTGTGGGGTCTCCTCTGGGACCAGGAGACGAAATGGCTGGCGTTCCTCATCCTCTTGCTCGTGCTCGTCTTCTGGCGGGCAGGCCTCTATGCCCATCGTGGTCTGCGCGAAGGCGCAGGGCGCATCGTCCCGAGCGTGATCCTGGTGGCGCTCCTCTCGCTCGCGTTCGCCATCGGGACCGGACAGCACTTCACGACGTTCGGCCTTTACATTGTCGGTGCGATCCTCGTGGCGACGTTGATCGGCGCGTTCCGCGCGAGTTACGAGAGCGCCACCGGCGTCATGCTGCGCGCGATCGGCGTGCGCCGTAAGGTCGTGCTCGTCGGGGACGTCGCGTCGCGCAAGCATCTGCGCGAGTCGATCGGAGCGACACGGGCCGGCATCAACTACGAGTTCGTCGATGAGGTCGATCCCGGCGCCGACATCGACGGCGTTCTCGCGGACGAGCCGATCGACGAGCTGCTCGTCGCCGACAGCGGCCTGAACGAGCAGCGACTGCTCGAGATCGTCGAGGCGTCCCATCGCCGCGGCGTGAAGGTGCGGGTCGCGCCTCGTACGACCGAGCTCTTGGTGGAGCGGGGCGAATACGTTCCCGGCCAGGGCGTGCCGCTGTTCGAGCTGCGGCCGCCCATCTTCGCGGGGGGTCAGTGGGTGACGAAACGCATCTTCGACCTCGCCGTCGGCGCGTTGATCGCCGTCGTCGCACTCCCTGTGTGGGCGTTCATCGCGCTCGCGGTGAAGCTCTCGTCACCCGGCCCGGTGCTGTACGCCGACCCGCGGGTCGGACTCGGAGAGCAGGAGTTCCGGATGCTGAAGTTCCGCACCATGTTCGAAGGGGCAGACCGCCAGAAGGCGGCGCTCGAGCAGACGAACGAGGCCGGAGGCGCGTTGTTCAAGATCCGTGACGACCCGCGGGTGACCCAGGTCGGGCGCTTCCTCCGCCGCTTCTCGCTCGACGAGATCCCGAATGTGATCAACGTCCTGCGCGGCGAGATGTCGCTCGTCGGCCCGAGACCTCTCCCGACCCGGGACTTCCTGCTGCTCGAGTCATGGCATCGGCGGCGGTACAACGTCCTGCCCGGGATGACAGGGCTCTGGCAGGTGTCCGGCCGCTCGGACCTGACGTTCGACGACCTCGTCCGCCTCGACTTCTACTACCTCGAGAACTGGTCGATCTGGCTCGACGTGACGATCATGTTCAAGACACCCGTCGTCGTCATCGCCAGGCGAGGCGCGTATTAGCCCGTGGGACACGCAGTGAAGATCGCCGCGGTTCTCGGGGTGATCGCAGCTCTTATCGCAGCGACCGAGCACGGGTTCGACTCTCGGAAGGCCGAGACCTTCGCCTGGAGCGTGTCGAAGCAGCCGTTCGCGCTCAGCTTCACCGCACACGGCAAGCCGTTGACGCGTGAGACGGCCGCGGGCGGTGCGCCGGGTCGTCGGCTCGGCTACGTCACGATCGACGGGACGAGCCACGCCGTCACCAACCTCCTCTCCAGCACCAACATCTCGAACGGGACGCGTTACGTGGTTGCGACGGACGAGCGCAACCGTCGGGCGACGGTGACCGTGACGCGGCGGACGAACGGGCGGGGGCTCGAGGTGCACTACACCCTCAGCCCGGCGACCGGCATCGCGTCCGTTGCCGAGAGCTTCGCGGCGTCGCCGGCCGAGCATTTCCTCGGCGGCGGCGAGGACGGGGACTTCGTCGACCTGCGCAATCACGTCGCGCCCCAGCGGACGAGCTACACCTGCGGCAGCGAGTTCCCGATGCCGTACTTCGTCTCGAGCGCGGGTTACGGGGTCTTCGCTCGTGCATTGAGCGTCGGCCAGATCGCGTTTCCCGGCACTGAGGGGGTACGGACGTGCGACGGCGTGACGCCGCAGTGCCCGCTCACGCCGACGACCGACCGGATCGAGCTGTGCTTCAAGGAGGTGTCGCTCCGGTACGAGGTGTACGCCGGGACGCCGCCGGAGGTGATGCGCGCGTTCTCCGCCGATGCGGGGCGCGCGCCGCTCGCTCCTGTCGAGCAGTTCGGTGCAGAGAAGTGGCGCGGCGTCTGGGACCAGAACCGCGAGTCAGTTCTCGAGTCCGACGCGGCGAAGTACCGGCAACTCCGGATCCCGCTGACCTGGATGCACATCAACGATCCGTGGGAGGTCAACCGGTGTTGGGGGACGCATAGATTCGACCCGAAGCGATTCCCCGATCCTGGCCGTTTGGTGAGGCAGCTGAAGGCGCAAGGCTTGCACACGATGATCTGGATCTCGCCGCTCGTCCGTCCGGCGGCGGAGTGTCCGAGCACGCCGTACAAGCAGCTCATCGGCGAGCTGCCGGCGCCGATGATCGACTTGACCGACCCCGCCGAGGCGGCAACCTTCAAGCGTCAGCTGGAGACAGTGTTCGCGCTCGGGATCGACGGGATCAAAGGAGATCGCGGCGACGAGTTCGATCTCGAGCGGTCGAAGCTCGTGCGCGGGGTCGGCACGACCGTGCAGAACCGGTACGCAGTCATCTATGCCAAGGTCGTCACCGACGCCTTGCGAGCAGAGACGCACGGCCGGTTCTCGACAATCTTTCGCGCGGGCGCAGTCGGGTCGCAGACGCTTCTGCCGGGCATCGACGTCGGCGACGAGCCCGGGACGTACGGCGGGCTGGTCACCGCGCTACGCGCCGGGCTGACGGCGAGCGTCAGCGGCGTGCCGGTGTGGGGCTCTGACATCGGCGGCTATGCGAACGCGACGCCTGATCTGACGGCGGAGCTGTTCACACGCTGGGCGCAGTTTGCCGCCGTGACGCCGATCTTCGAGGTGGGCGGCCTTGGCACGAGCGCGCATTTCTGGGACTTCGGCAAGGCGACGACGGATGCGTTCCGCGCCGCGTCGATCCTCCACTACGAGCTCGTCCCGACCTTCCTCGATCTCTCGCGCGCCGCGAGCGCGGACGGGCTGCCGATCACGCGCCCCCTCGGCTTCACGTACCCGACCGACGCCGCGGCGTGGAGCAGCGAGCTCGAGTTCACCGTCGGTCGTTCGCTGCTCGCCGCACCGGTCACCGGCCCCGGCACGACGCCTCGCATCTACCTGCCGCGTGGGCCGTGGATCGACCTCAACAGCGGCCAGGTGTTCGCGGGCGGCGAGGCGTTCACCAGATCGACGCCGTTGACCGAGCTGCCGTTGTACATGCACGGCGACTCGGCGATCCCTTTCAACCTCCGTGATCCGGAGGTCTGGGCGAAGCCGTGGGGCCCGAGCGACCTCGTGCGCCCGGATCGGGCCGGCTGGCTGGTTGCACCCGGCTCCGGCAGCGCGACCTCGACGACCGCGACCTCGACGACCGCCGGAAGCCTCACGTTCACGACGAAGGCGGCGACCGTCACGGTCGACGTGGCCCGCGCGCCGCGCGATGTCCAATTGCTCGTGCTCGGGTCGAACGCCCCGCACTCGATCGTGATCGACGGCCGATCGTTCCGGCGATCGACCGCCGCCGCGCTCAAGCACGCCGCTGCGGGCTGGACGTTCCGTACCTGGCCGTTCGGCGGCGCCGTCGTGAAGCTGTCGACCGTACGCGGGGCCGCCCACGTCCAACTGCGCTACTAACGGGTTAGAAGATAGGGGCGGCGAAACGCCACCTGCGGTGGACACTGGCCGCCGGAGCCGGGCGTCGAGTTGGCCGGGCACGTCTTAGAAGTCGCACCGAAATGAAGGGACCTGTTCGCTGACGACGAACGCCGTCGGTACCTGTCGTCAAGCTGAGAGGGGTACCGATGGCTTCTGCGCCGTGGATCGTGTCGGACGGGTTGTGGTCGCGGATCGAGCCGCTGCTGCCGAAGGTCGAGCGGCGCTTTCGTTATCCGGGTCGCAAGCGGCTGCCTGATCGGCAGGCGCTGCAGGGAATCCTGTTCGTGCTCTACACCGGGATCGCGTGGCGACACCTGCCGGCTGAGCTCGGCTTCGGCGGCGGCTCGACCTGCCACCGGCGTATGGACGAGTGGCAGCGCGCCGGTGTCTGGGAGCGGCTGCACGAGGTGCTGCTCGCTGAGCTGCACACGGCAGGAGAGATCGAATGGTCGCGGGCGGTGGCGGACTCCAGCCATCTGCAAGCGAAAAAGGGGGCTCCGCGACGGGCCCGAGCCCGGTTGATAGAGCCAGAAACGGCTCCAAGCATCACCTTCTCGTAGACGCGACCGGGATCCCGCTCGCCTGGACGGTGACCGGCGGTAACCGCAACGACGTCACGCAGCTGGTGCCGCTCGTCGATCGCGTCCCGCCGGTACGCGGCAAGGTCGGCCGGCCACGCCGACGCCCCGACCGCGTCACTGCCGATCGCGGCTATGACCACGACAAATACCGCCGCGAACTCCGCGCACGCAGCATCAAGCCGGAGATCGCCCGTCGCCAAACCAAGCACGGCTCCGGACTCGGCCGGGTGCGCTGGGTCGTCGAGCGCACCTTCGCCTGGCTGCACAACTACAAGCGACTGCTCGTCCGCTACGACCGCCGCCACGAGATCCACGAAGCCTTCCTCGCACTCGCCTGCTGCCTCGTCTGCTTCAGGCGGCTGCAACCGTCATTTTGAGACGACTTCTTAAGCCGTGGATATCTGGTGCCGATCAGAGGTCGGTATGACGGTGGCAGCGACAACCACAACGACGCCGACGGTGACCACCCCGCACATCGCGCTACCAAGCGCCGGGACGATCCTTCACGTCTTACTGCCGCTCTGGCCACTCGCGGTCCTGATCGCACTCGTAACAGCTGGACGTTTGGCTCTGGACATCGTTCGGCAACGCCGGCTCGGCCGAGCCGGGTTACCCGAAATCGATCGTATGGACGGAGCAACATTCGAGCGGAGGCTGGCGCTGTTGTTCCGAAGTCGCGGCTACAGCGTTGAGGCGACAGGGAAGGCCGGCGGTGACTACGGCTGCGACCTCGTCCTGTCGCGCGACGGCCGCCGCCGCGTCGTTCAAGCTAAGCGCTGGCGGAAGAACGTTGGGATTAAGGCTGTGCAGGAAGCGGCCGCGGCCCGTATGCACTACCAGGCGGATGACGCGATGGTCGTAACAAACAGTTATTTCACGACGCAGGCCCAGAAGCTCGCCCGCTCAAATCATGTTGAGTTGTGGGATCGCCCACGCCTCGTGCAGGAGCTACTGACCGTTCCGAACGTCGACGCCGGTCACGGCGAAAGCACCCAGTCGTCGAACGGAGAGTTGCTGGGGACGGAAGAGGACCGGTTCTGCGCGCGATGCGGTACTTCGGTGTCGGCGAAGGTTGCTACCTATTGTGCGGGCCATCCGAAGCGGTTCGGCGGCCTCGTCTATTGCTACGAGCACCAGCGAGGGCTGTAGCTCATTCGTCGCGGTAGCAACGACTGAGGGAATAGAGGCCTTCGTCTCCTGTGCGTCCCTGAAGAATCAGTCCGATGTGTTGTTCGAGTCGTGTCATCTGCGACTCGGCAGTCTGAGCGTCCTTCCAAGCGCTCTCGAGCTCCGCGCAGACAAGTCGAGTCGCCTGACGGCTTCCGCAAATTGCCACGAGGCTCGAACTCCTGTTGCAGACCCCATTCGAGTGTCTGGCGAAGAACCTCGATGCGCTCGGTCGCAAGAGGTCCTGCCGGCAGGTGCCACGGCTCACCGTCTCTTGAAGACCCCACGTGTTAGTTCTAAGTCATCGCATAGTTCGCGTAAAGGCACCGGCACCCCGGGCCGCGGCCAACGGCGGATGTCCACGGCAAGGCGTTTCGCCGCCCCTATCTCCTAACCCACTGCGCCACTAACGGCGCCTTCACGCGTCCGTGCGACACTTCGCGAATGCGCGGGCCAAAGATCCTCGCTCTCGTCTCCTCGATCGACCTCAGCTTCCGCTATGGATGCACGCCCGCTTGGTGGCAGCTCTGGAAGGGCCTGCACGAGGAGGGCGTCGATCTCGTCCTCGCGCCGTACCGTGGCCGCCCGATCGAGTCGCCGTGGTGGCGGGTCGCCGACAACCCGACCTACCGCGAGGGCGAGTCGTTCGCCTTCGCACGGGACACGCTCGCGCGGTTCAAGGGCGACACGCACCTTCGCCGTGCCGAGGAGAACCCCGCCGACGGGCTCGGCGACCGGCTGACCCGTGAGGTGATCTGGCGCTGGGTGACGCCGCGGTGGCGCAAGCACCTCGAGCGGCTCGTCGAGCGCGAGCAACCCGACGCGATCGTCGTGTTCACAGTGCCCATGGCGCACATTCGCGGAATCCCGACGGCGCTGCGCGAGCGGTTCGGGATCCCGATCGTGTTCTACGACGGCGACCTGCCGATGAGCCTGCCGGAGTTCGGCGGCATGGATACAGGCTTCAACTGGTACCACGACGCCGATCCCGGCGAGTACGACCTGATCGTCGCCAACTCGGAGGGCGGGCTCGAGCGCCTGCGCGAATTGGGCGCGAAGCGCACTGAGGCGGTCTTCTGGGGCGCCGATCCCGACTTCTTCCGGCCGTACGACGTGGAGAAGGAGACTGACGTCTACTTCTATGGGTACGGCGACAAGTTCCGCCGCGAATGGATGCAGGCGCTCGTCGGCGAGCCGTCGCGGCTCCTGCCGGACGTCGACTTCTCGCTCGGCGGCCTCGACTTCCGCGGCGACATCGGCGCCGCCCGCCTGTCGGGCGAGGTCCCGACGAGCCAGTTTGCGCGAGCGATCTCGGCGGCGCGCATCAACCTCTGCATCACCCGACGTGCGCACGCATCGGTGTACGCGTCGTCGTCATGTCGGCCGTTCGAGCTCGCCTCGTCCGGAGCCGCGATCGTCGCCAATCCTTACGAGGGAATCGAGCGGTGGTTCGAGCCCGGCTCCGAGCTCTACGTCGTCTCGACCACCGAGGAGGCGGTCGATGCCTACCGTCAGCTTCTCGACGATCCTGCGCAGGCGGTCGAGCTCGGCCGTCGCGCGCGTGAGCGAGTGCTCGACGAGCACACCTACCGTCATCGCGCGCGCCAGTTGCTCGGCCTGATCGGCCTCCGCGAGGAAGCCCGTGTCGGCTGAGGAGCTTCGCCGAATCGCGGTAGTGCCTGCGTATAACGAGGAGCGCAACATCGCGCGTGTCGTCGCCGAGTTGAAAGCGCACGACCCCGGTCTCGTCGTCGTCGTCGTGTCCGACGGGTCGTTCGACCGCACGGGTGAGGTGGCGCGCGCGGCGGGGGCCAAGGTATTGCAGCTGCCGTTCAACCTCGGCATCGGCGGCGCGGTACAGACGGGCTTCCGGTATGCCTGGGAAAACGGCTACGACCTCGCTGTGCGCTGCGACGGCGACGGCCAGCACATCCCGGCTGAGCTGCCGAAGGTCGTCGCGCCGGTCGTCGCCGGCGACGCCGACATCGCGATCGGGTCCCGATTCGTCGCCAACGGCGGCTACCGGTCCTCGGCGACGCGCCGGCTCGGGATCCGTCTGCTCGCCCTCGTCGTCTCGGCGATCGCGCGCCAGCGCGTCACCGACGCGACATCCGGCTTCCAGGCGCTCAACCGGCGCGCGCTCGAGCTCTTCGCAGCCGACTACCCGCACGACTATCCCGAGGTCGAAGGGATGGTGATGACGATCAAGCACCGTCTGCGCCTCGTCGAGGTTCCGGTCGAGATGCGTGAGCGCGAGCACGGACGCTCGTCGATCACCGCGCTCCGCTCGATCTACTACATGGCGAAAGTGCTGACGGCGCTCTTCGTCGGTCTCTTCCGCCGCCGTGTCGTGCCGCTGGAGACGAGCCGTAGGTTCGACGGATGCTCGCAGGGAGCGGAGGCACCGCCTTTGCCGGCGCCGGAGCGGAGGTCAGCATGATCGCGGACTCGCAGACGCCTCTCAAGGTCTCGATTGCTGCAACCGCCGCGTCGCTCGTTCTGGTCCTCGTCGTGTTCGAGCTCATCCGCTCGCGCCGGCTGCGCGAGCGCTACGCGCTGCTTTGGCTGCTCACCGGGCTCGTGCTCGTCGTCCTGTCGGCGTGGCGCGGCGGGCTCAACACGATCGCCGCATGGCTCGGCGTACGCGGGTATCCGCCCGCCGTCCTCTTTGCGGTCGGTCTGCTGTTCGTGATCCTTGTCCTACTGCACTACTCGACTGTGATCTCGCGCCTCTCGGATCAGAACGTCATCCTCGCGCAGCGGCTCGCCCTGCTCGAGGCGAAGCTCCGCGACGACTAAGGAACGGTGACCGGCGGCCCGAGCAGCATCAGGTCGCTGCCGTTCTCCTCGTCGAGGTAGTTCGCAGCGGCGGCGACGCGGTACGACGCTCCCGCTTGCACATCGAGCGAGGTTGCGCGGGTCATTCCGACGGCGGTGCCGCTGAACAGACATTCAGGCGCACCCGACGTGAGGGGCGCGCATCCTCCTGTGCTCGGGTCCACGCGATAGACGATGTACTGAACGCGCGCTCCGTGCCCGTCGACCGGTCGCCAGCTGAGCGTCCCGCCGGACGCGGCTGCCGCAAGCGCATCCGAGATGGGAGCTTCGGTCGCATGCGCGAGGTCGCGGGCCGTCGAGGCGCTGGACGGCTGCGGCCGAATCGCGACCACGAGGACGAGCGGCACCACGGCGCCGACGACGGCGGTGAGAGCGACGACCCACCGAGGAATCGGCCGCGGCGTCAGGCCCTCGGTCCGTGTGCGCCCGAGCGGTACGAGATAGGCGAGGGCTGCGGCGAGCAGGACAAATGCGGGGAATCCCGGCTCGGTGAGGCGGAAGTACGACGTCGTGGTGACGCTCGCCTGGTTGCTCGATCCCTTGACGACACAGAACATCGCGAACCAGACGACGACAAACGCTCCTCGCGCCGGCGCGCGCCTGATCGCTGCGACCGTTCCGGCCAGCGCGATCCACTCCAGCAGGCGAACGCTCCAGAACTCTTCCATCAGGTCTCGCAGCTCGGAGCCCAGGTGGTGGAAGTCCCACGGCACATACCGGGTCGGGCTGGCGGCGACCAACGGCCCGGCGGCTTCGTGCACTTGCCCGGCAGCGAGTAGCGGCAGATGTCCGAGCCCGCGCTGCTTCCAGATAGCGAGCACGACCAGCGCCGGGACGAGAGCC
This sequence comes from Gaiellaceae bacterium, assembly GCA_036490895.1. Classification (GTDB taxonomy): domain Bacteria; phylum Actinomycetota; class Thermoleophilia; order Gaiellales; family Gaiellaceae; genus PALSA-600. The sequence goes on along the minus strand of DASXDB010000093.1, from coordinate 2,965 downwards.
CCTGCGAAGACGAGCGCGCCTCGAGCACGCCGGCTGAGAGCGAGCACCACGATGACTCCGACGAGGAAGAAGGAGTTCGCCGGCTTCACTCCGAGCGTGACGCCGGCCAGTAAGCCGGCGAAGACCCAGTCCTCCGTCCGGTCTGAGTCGAGCGCGCGGAGCGTTGCCCAGGCGCAGGCGAGCGTGAGCACGACCGACGGAAAGTCGGCCATGTTTGTCAGTCCGTACACATGCGGCGCGAGGAAGTTCTGCTCGAACTCCGCGCGATAGTCGTGGCGCCGCATGCCCCAGACGAGGAGCACCGGGGCGGCGACCCACAGTGCCGTCGCGCCCCAGGCGTACAGACGGCCGAAGAGGCGGTCGGCGACGAGCCAGATGAGCACGACCGTGAGCGGAACCAGCACGACTGCCTGGAAGACCACGATCACCGGCAGGCCCGAGAGCAGGGTCGTTCCGGTGACGAGCGGCACCCAGGCGTAGAGCACCGGCAGGCCCCAGCCGATGAACGTCTGCGTCAGCCGGAGATGCCCGACCGCCCATTGGGCCGTCCAGTACTCGGACGCGTCGCCGCCGCTGTACCACACGAACCCGTTGTGCGGCGTCGCGAAGGCGAACCAGGCGGTGATCGCGAGCTGGACGGCGCAGAGCGCGGCGAGCAGCGGGACCGGACGCGCCCGACGCAGGTGCGCTACGCCGCGCGTGGCGGCGTCAAGCGCGCGCGAGCGCGTTTTCCCGATACCACGCAATCGTTCGCTCGAGCCCCTCGCGGAGCGAGGTGTTTGCGCGGAAGCCGAACAGCTTGGCGGCGCGGGTCGCGTCGAGGTTGCGGCGCGGTTGTCCATTCGGCATCGACGTGTCCCACGTGATCTCGCCGGCGAAGCCGGACAGCTCGGCGATCAGCTCGGCCAGTTCCCGAATCGTGGTTTCGACGCCGGTTCCGAGATTGACGGGCTCGGGCTCGTCGTACCGATCTGCCGCGAGTAGGAGGCCCTCGACGCAGTCCTCGACGTAGAGAAACTCGCGCGACGGCGAGCCGTCGCCCCACAGGACGACCTGGCCGTCGCTCTCCAGCATCTTGCGGATGAGCGCGGGGATGACATGCGAGCTCTCGAGGTCGAAGTTGTCGCGCGGCCCGTAGAGGTTGGCCGGCAACAGGAAGATCGCGTCGAGCCCGTACTGCGAGCGGTAGGCCGCGCCCCCGACGAACAGCGTCTTTTTCGCGACGCCGTACGGCGCGTTCGTTTCTTCGGGGTAGCCGCTCCAGAGATCGTCTTCGGAGAACGGCGTCGGCGCGAGCTTCGGGTAGGCGCACACGGTTCCCGCGACGATGAGCTTCTCGACGCGTTTCTGTCGTGACAGCTCGAGGACGTGCGCGCCCATCATCAGGTTCGCGTACCAGTAGCGTCCGGGGTTCGCACGGTTCGCGCCAATACCGCCGACCTCGGCAGCGAGGTGAAACACGCGCTCCGGCTGCGCGTCGGCGAACAGGCGCTCTGCATCTTCCCAGCGTGTGAGGTCGTAGTCGCGGCTCCGCGCCACGAAGACGTCATGTCCGGCGTCCTGGAGTCGCTCGACGAGGTATGAGCCGACGAAGCCGCCTCCGCCGGTGACGAGGATCCGGCTCATCTCGCCGACCGCTCCGGCGTCAGCCAGTCGACACGCCCGATCCACCGGTCGCGGTTCTCGGCGTACCACTGGATCGTCCTCAGGATGCCCTCGTCCCACGACACCTTCGGCGCCCAGCCCGTCTCCGTGGCGAGCTTCTCGAAGCCGACGCGCAGCGCCATCACGTCGGTCGCGCCGGGGCGCAGGCGGCCTTCGTCGATAACGACGTGACGGTCGGCGCCCCAGAAGCCGTTCGCCTCGCCGATCTGCAGGATCTTCGCAGTCCAGTCGCCCATCGAGATGTTCTCGCCCTGGCCGTACACGTAGTGGTCGCCGGCGATGCCGTGAGCGGCGACGGTGAGGTGCCCGCGAACGCCGTCCGTGCAGAAGCAGAAGTCGCGCAGCGGCTCGAGCGCCCCGAGCTCAACCTCGGGCCGGGTTAGCGCCTGCGTGATGATCGTGCCCGTGACGAAGCGCGGATTCTGGCGCGGCCCGTAGTTGTTGAACATGCGCGTCACGACGCCGGGGACGCCGAAGGCGTCGTAGTAGTTCATCGTCAGGAAGTCCGCGGCGACCTTGGCGGTCGCGTAGATCGACTTCGGGTTGATCGGCGAGCGCTCGTGCAGGATCAGTCCGCCGAGCTCGTCGAAGTCGTGGTGGTGGGCGACCGCCTCGCGTACGTTGCCGTATTCCTCCGACGTGCCTGCGGTGTCGAACTTCTCGAGCTCGACATTGTGGTCGACGAGCGACTGCAGGAGGTTGAGCGTGCCGATCGTGTTCGCGAAGACCGTCTCGTACGGACGGTGCCACGATTCGCCGACATGCGCCTGGGCGCCGAGATGGAAGACATACGGCTTGTCGGGAGCCTGTTTCAGGTCGCGCATCAGGTAGTCGATCGAGGTCTTGTCCGTGAGGTCGGCGAAGACGACGCGCGCGAGGCGGTCGCGCTTGCCGCCGATGTTGTTGAGCGCGCCCGAGGAGGTTGCGCGCACGAAGGCGATCACCTCGGCGTCGAGCTCGATCAGGGCGTCCGTCAGATGGGAGCCCATGAATCCGTCGGCTCCCGTCACGAGGCATGTGCGTCCGGCGTACGACGACCCGAGCGTCTTGCGAAGCGCGTCCAGTTCGTCGTCCGACCAGATGACGCTATCGTCGCGCGGCATCGATGCAGGGTAATCGCTCAGCTGGCGGGAGCGCGGTGCGAAGCGGCTTTCTGACCGGCGTCGCGACGGCGGCGGTCAGCGGGGCGGCGGGTGTCGCGGGCGCGATCCTCTCGCGAAAGTTCGGCCACGGAGCGACGACGGACGGCTTCTTCGCCGCATACGCCGTCTATCTCGCGCTGCTTCTCGTTGCAAGCTCG
>DASXDB010000092.1:0-2552 GCA_036490895.1 Gaiellaceae bacterium | reverse complement strand
GGAGATTCGACGATCACCAGCTTCATTTCGCGCGCCAGCCTAGCGCCAGGGTCAACTTTCGCGATACTCGCCTCCGGTGCCGCGTCCTCCCAGGCCATCCGTCCTCTACTCGGCGATTGCGCTTGTTTCCTGGCCGATCGTACGGATCGTCTTCCGTTATCGCGTCTTCGGACGGGAGAACCTGCCTGACGACGGCGGCTACGTGATCGCGGCGGGCCACGTCTCGAATCTCGACCCGTGGCCGCTCGCGCTCGACCTCTGGCCGAAGCGCTTCCTTCGCTTCATGGCGAAGTCGGAGCTCTTCTGGTTCCCGCTCGGCCCGGCGATCAGCGCCTGCGGTGCATTCAAGGTTCACCGCGGGCGCGCCGACCGCGAGGCGATCGAGACCGCAGTGCAGCTCGCGCGCCACGGACACGTGATTGCGATGTTCCCGGAAGGCACGCGACGCAGGAAAGGGCTTCGCAAGAAGCACATCGCACACGCGCATTCGGGCGCTGCGCGGATCGCGATCGATGCGGGCGTACCGCTCGTTCCGGCGGGCATCAGGGGGACGAACGGCCTGCGACGGCTCGAACGCTGGCGCGTGCGCTACGGCGTACCGGTCGAGGCGTCCGACGACCCTGCCGAGACGACCGACCGGCTGATGGCGGCGATCCACGACCTGGAGAGCACGCTGTGAGCGGCACGCTCCTCGCGATCGACGGAGACTCGCTCGCGCATCGCGCCTACCACGCGCTGCCGAAGTCGATCCGCCTCAACGCGCTGGTCGGTTTCGCGAACTTCCTGATGCGACTGTGGGAAGCGGAGCAGCCGGAGTCGGTGCTGGTCGCCTGGGATTCGCTCGAGACGCCGACGTACCGGCACAAGGCACTACCGGCATATCAGTCGGGCCGCGAGTTCGAGCCGTCGATCCTCGAGCAGCTCGGGATGCTGCCCGCCCTCGTCGAGTCGTTCGGCTTCGCGGTCGCGAAGGCGGGCGGCTACGAGGCCGACGACTTCCTCGCCGCCGCGTCACGGACCTGGACCGGGCCGGTGCTCGTGGCGACGTCGGACCGCGATGCATTCCAGCTGGTCAACGATCGCGTCACGATCCTTCAACCTGTGAAGGGCGTCAGCGAGCTCGCGCGCATCGGCGTCCAGGAAGTGCGCGAGCGCTACGGCGTCGAGCCGGCGCAGGTCCCGGACTTCATCGCGCTGCGCGGCGACCCGTCGGACAAGATCCCGGGCGCACCGGGCGTCGGCCCCAAGAAAGCGGCGGACGTGCTCAAGCAGCACGGCTCGCTCGCGCAGGCGCTGGCGGACGGCCGCTTCCCGCAGATCGCCGACGACCTGCTTCTCTACCGCGAGATCGCGACGATGGACGAGGCCGCGCCGCTGCCGAAGCTCGCGGCGACACCGCCGACCTGGACGCGCGCCGCGGCGCACGCCTCCGAGCTCGGGCTGGGCAACCTTGCGGGCCGTCTAGAGTCGTTGGCATGAACGAATGGCTCGAACGCGTCGCCGCCGAGCTCGGCATCGACGCGGCGTTGACGGACGAGGACGCGGACGCACTGCTGAAGATCGCGCGCATCGCCGCGCACACGAGCGACGACCGACGGACGGCTCCGATCCTCACGTATCTCGTGGGTCGCAGCGGCGCGTCGCCGCAGCAGATCCTCGAGGTTCTCCAACGGACCTCATAAGCCACAGCTCGTTCGTCCGTCTGCACCCGACCGGCGGACATCCGGAGTCGCAGCAGCGCATTGCTGTCCTGCACCAGCGCTTCCCGTTCGTCGAATGCATGCCGGCGTCCGAAGCCGACCTTCTTCGGTGCCACGCACCCGAGCTCGTCGAACAGGTGCGCGCGACGCGAGGGTTCATCGACGGCGACACGCTCTGCACCGAGACGACCTTCGAGGCAGCGCTGCTCGCGGCCGGGGCGGCGATCGAAGCGGCGCGGACGGGCGGCTTCGCGCTCGCGCGGCCGCCCGGCCACCATGCCGAACGCCACCGCGCAATGGGCTTCTGCCTCTTCGACTCGATCGCGATCGCCGCACGGTGGGCGCAGGCGGAGCTGGGCGTCGGGCGCGTGGCGATCGTCGACTGGGACGTGCACCACGGGAACGGGACACAAGAGATCGTCGCCGACGACGACTCGATCCTCTTCGTCTCGCTGCACCAGTGGCCGTTCTATCCCGGGACCGGCGGCCCCGACGAGCAAGGGCCGACGCTCGTCAACCTCCCGCTGCGTGCCGGCACCGGGGACGCCGGCTACCTGGAGGCGTGGGAGACGGTCGAAGAGGCCGTAACGACGTTCGAGCCCGAACTGATGCTTGTGTCGGCCGGCTTCGACGCGCACGTCGAGGATCCGCTCGCGCAGATGAACGTGTCGACCGGCACGTTCCGCGAGCTCGCGCGGCGTGCATCGCAGCTCGCACCGCGTGTCGGCGCAGTTCTCGAAGGCGGGTACAACGTGCGCACGCTGCCGGAGCTCGTCGAGGCGGCTCTCGACGGCTTCTCCTCGAACTGACCATTTAGGGTTCCGAGGTGCGGGTCCTGTGGGTCAAGGCGCC
>DASXDB010000091.1:0-1596 GCA_036490895.1 Gaiellaceae bacterium | reverse complement strand
CTGCTCGTGCACGGCGGCCTGCGCCCGAGCGGTCTCGCACCCGCCGAGACGAGAACCAGATTCCGCTGGTCGCTCGCCCAGTAATCTGACCGCGTGGGTCTTGCGCATTGGGACGACGTCGAAGAGCGGCGGTCGGCAAAGGGCGAGATGGACGCCGTCTGGCAGATGCTCGGCCGCGCAGCAGGCACCGCCGGCGTCGGCCTCAACCGCGTTCGCGTCGCGCCGGGCAAGCTGCCGACCCCGCCGCATTCGCACGGCGCCTCCGAAGAGATCTACTTCATCCTTTCCGGGTCCGGCTTCGCGTGGCAGGACGGCGACGTGCACGAGGTGCGTCCCCGCGACTGCGTCATCCAGACGGCCGACCACTTCGAGCACACGTTCGTCGCCGGTCCCGACGGGCTCGAGTACCTGGTCTACGGGACACGGCACCCGACGGAGATCGGCTGGCTCCCGCGATCGCGTGCCATCCGGATCGGCTGGCCGTGGGTCGAGGGGCGCGACGACGACCCGTGGGACGTCGAAGCCGCCGGCCCGCCGCTCGAGGTCGGCGAGCCAAAGCCGCGCCCGAAGAACATCCGTAACGTCGACGAGGTCGAGCTCGGCAGCGCAGGCAACCAGACGTGGGCGGGCTTCGAGGGCTCCGAGCTCGCCGGCTTCGCTTGGGAGCAGCTGACGCCCGCGAAGACGGGCTCGGTTCCCCATTGCCATTCCGAGGAGGAAGAGATCTTCGTCATCCTCGAAGGCTCGGCGACCTTGCATCTGTGGCCGTCACCGCGCCGGTCCGCCGACGGCGCGGAGCGCGAGCAGCACGAGCTGCGGCCCGGCCACGTCGTCTCGCGCCCGCCCGGGACCGGCACGTCCCATCACTTCATCGCCGGCGACGAGGGTTGCACGATGCTCGTCTACGGGACGCGCAAGCCGAACGACATGTGCTTCTACCCGCGCTCGAACAAGATCTCGTGGCGAGGGCTCGGGGTCATCGCGCGTGTGGAGCACCTCGACTACTGGGACGGCGAGCCCCGAGAATAGGTACGTTCGGAGCGATGGAGCTCCAGCAATTCGAAGGCGCCGCGACGATCGAGAAGATCGCCGCGCTGTGCCGCCGGCGCGCATTCGTCTTCCCGTCGTCCGACATCTACGGCGGGCTCGGGTCGTCGTTCGACTTCGGTCACTACGGCGTGCTGCTGAACGACAACGTCAAGAGCGAGTGGCAACGATCGCTGATCCAGGAGCGCGAGGACGTCGTCGCGCTCGACTCGGCGATCATCCTCAACCCGCACGTATGGGTGGCGTCGGGGCACGTGCAAACGTTCTCCGACCCGCTCGTCGACTGCCGCACCTGCAAGCTCCGTTTCCGCGCCGACAAGCTCGAGGACTCCCAGTGCGGACGCCGCCCCTCCAAGCGTCCCGGGGAGTTCTCCGAGTGTGACCTAACCGAGCCGCGGCAGTTCAACTTGATGTTCGAGACGCACGTCGGGCCGGTGGCCGGCGACGCGTCGCGCGCGTACCTGCGGCCCGAGACGGCGCAGGGCATCTTCGTCAACTTCAAGAACGTCACCTCGTCGATGCGCGTGAAGCCCCCGTTCGGGATCGCGC
>DASXDB010000090.1:0-21581 GCA_036490895.1 Gaiellaceae bacterium | reverse complement strand
CGCGGCGAGTGCGGAAGCGCCGGCTTCGCCGTGCAGTCGACCGAGCGGCACCGTCGGCACGCCGAGGTCGCAGGCGTCGGACGTTTCGAGGAAGCCGGTCCGGAACACGAACGCGGCAGCGGCGAGGGACGCGTCGTCCGCGTGCAGGTTCAGCGTCGGCAGGACGATCAGGTCCCACAGCCGGTCGATCGCGCGTGCGGACTGGCCGTGTGCCCGTAGCCAACCTCCGAACGTCGTCGTCTCGCCGATCGGATCGGCGGGATCGACCGACCGCAACGCGTGGATCGCGCGCGCAGCGGAGACCCGCTCGCGCGGAGCGAGATGGCCGAACCCGGCGAGGGCGCGCAGGAGGTGGAACGGCGCGGGGAGCTCCGAGCGGGCGAACGTCGCAGCCCGTCCGTCGGCGTCGAGCACGTCGATCGACAGTCGCGGCTGCAGCTCGAGGAAGCGGTCGGTCCCGAGGCGGCGGAGCAGGCGCCGGTACTCGGTGCAGCAGCGGAGCGCGACGTGCTGACCGTTGTCGAGCCAGTAACCGTTTCGCTTGATCGAGAACGTCGCGCCGCCGAGTCTCGGCAGCGCTTCGATCAGGACGACCGACGCGCCCGCGTCCGTGCACGCGAGCGCCGCGGTGATCCCGGCGAGACCCCCGCCGATGACGCCCACGCGCATCAGGAGCTCCTCATGAGGCTGCGGGCGACGACGAGGCGCTTCCGCCACGGCGGGAGGGAGACGTACGACCGCAGGGCGAGCTCGGGATGCGCCGCGATCCGCTCGACGAGGCTCCGGTACGCGGCGGTCATCGCAAGGACGCAGCGTGCGCTCTGCCGGTCGAGCAGGGGGACGAGCTCGAGACCGCGATGCAGCCAGGCGAGCGCCCGTTCCGCCTCGAAGGCGAGAAGAAGCTCGGCGTCGCCGGTCAGGCGGCCGTCGACGATCGTGCACCCGAAGCGCGAAAGATCTTCCGCCGGGACGTAGCGACGGCCTGCGCGAAGGTCGGCGACGACGTCGCGCAGGATGTTGCCGAGCTGGAGTGCGACCCCGAGATCGTCGGCGAGCGGCTCCGCGCGCTCCCGATCCGACGCCCGGAAGACGCCGAGGCAGAGGCGGCCGATCGACCCCGCTACGCAACGGCAGTACCGCTCGAGGGCCGCGAAGTCCACGTACTCGGTGCCGCGTGCGTCCGCCTCGGCGCCGTCGATCAGGTCCTGGAAGGCGTCGAGTGGGATCGGGAATCGGTTCGCGGCATCCGCGACCGCGACGACGAGCGGATCGTGGCTCGCCGACGGCGCCGCGAGCTCAGCGCGAACGTTGCCGAGCGCATCGAGCTTGGCCTCGGTTGCGAGGCTGCCGTCCGCGATGTCGTCGATGCGGCGGGCAAGCGCGTAGATCGCGAACAGCGCGTCGCGGCGTGGAGGAGGGAGCAGCCGCATTCCCCGATAGAAGGTCGAGCCCGATCCGTGCGCGACCCGGCGCGCCGAGTCGTAGGCGTGACCGACGGTCGCCGTCAACGGCTGCCTCGCAGCAGGCGCATTGCGGCGAACGCGCGTGCGGGCCGCGACGCCGTCGGCGTCGCGTGGAGCACGTCGTAGCCCGCGGCCGAGATTGCAGCGAGTGTGGCCAGCCCGCCGCCGACGTAGCCGGCGACAGCCACGCGCGCGCGCCCGCGCAACGACGCGACGAGCGGCGCGCCCGACCGGAGGAGCGACGCGGCTCGGTCGCATTCGAAGGCGAGCAAGGCGCGCAGTGCGGGCGAGGCAGTGCTCGCCGTCAGCTCATCCGCGGCGACGCCGAAGCGCGCCCGATCCTCGCGCGGAAGGTAGATTCGCCCCGCCTTGGCGTCCTCGCGCACGTCCTGGACGTGCTCGATCACCTGCAGTGCGCTGCACACGTCGTTCGACAGCGCGATGCGGTTGGACGTGGCAACGCCGAACGCCGTGAGCACGAGCTCGCCGACCGGGTTCGCCGAGAGCGCGCAGTAGGCGAGCAGGTCGTCGAACGTCTCGTACTCGTGTTGCACCTGGTCGAGCCGGTTCGCCTCGATCAGCCGCGCGAACGGCTCGCGGGGAAGGCGGGCATCGGCGATTGCCGCGGCGAGTCGCTCGAAGGTGTCGGTGTGGGCGTCGCCCGTGTACGCCCGGTCGAGCTCGGCCTCGGCCTCGCCGAGCGCCTCGAGGCGGTCGCCGCTCACCGCGTCGCCGAGCTCGTCGACGAGTCGTGCGAAGCCGTACACGGCGAGCAGCGTCTCACGTGCGCGCCCCCCGAGCAGCAGCGACGCAACCGCGAAGTTCTCGGACCGCGCGCGCCGGCCGATATCGCTCGCCGCCGGAAAGGTCGGCGCGGTGGTCATTCTCCGATGACCTGGATGAAGACCTTGCGAGAGCGTGCGCGATCGAGCTCGCAGAAGAAGATGCGCTGCCAGGACCCGAGCGTGAGCCGCCCGTCGACGATCGGGATCGTCTGGGACGACGAGAGGATGCCCGACCGGCAATGCGAGTGTCCATTCGGGTAGTCGGCCGTGTCGTCCTCGATCCCCTGCGTCCGGATGGAGAGGTCGTCGTGGCGGTAGTACGTGTCGTTCGAGGGCGCAAGCCGCTCGAGCATCTCGTCGAAGTCGCAGTGGAAACCGTCCTCCGGCTCGTTGATGAGGACGGCACAGGTCGTGTGGGGCGAGTAGATGAGCGCCATCCCGTTCTGCACCTCGGAGCGTTCGACCACGTCGACGACGTCCGCGGTGACGTCGATCATCTGCGACCGCCGCTCGGTCACGAGATCGTGGTTTTCGAACCGGTGCAGCATCCCGATACCTCCCGATTGCTCTGTGGCGCCACGGCGCCTCTGGTACCTATGGTTTTCTCGACTCGAACATCGTAAAACCACTCGTTTTCGCGTGTCCAGGGTCCGGTAGAAGTTCCGGACAGCGAACAATGACGGACACCTTCGATTTGCGAGCGGTTCTCGACCGGCACGCGGGTGCCGGGACCGAGCTGTACGGCCGCCACGCGAATCCGCCGTTCGTCCGTATGCTCGCCGCGATCGGGTTCGATCGAGCCTGGGCGCGCGCCGAGGGCGCGTACCTCTACGACGCGGACGGGACGCGCTTTCTGGACTGGCTCGGGGGTTTCGGCATGTTCAACGTCGGTCGCAACAACCCGGTCGTCGCGCGGGCGCTCGCTGACGCCCTCGCGGCTCAGACGCCGTCGCTCCCGCAGCTCGGCCTCTCCGACCTGCCCGGGCTGCTCGCGGCGGAGCTCGTCCGGATCTCGCCGCCGGGCCTCGACCGCGTGCTCTTCGTCAACTCGGGGGCGGAGGCGATCGAGGCGGCCGTGAAGCTCGGACGGGCCGCGACGGGCCGTCCGCGCGTGGTCGCGCTCTCGAACGGATTCCACGGCCTGACGCTCGGCGCCCTCTCGCTGAACGGCATGGCGGACGAGCGACGGCGGTTCGAGCCGCTGCTGAGCGGGGTCGTCTTCGTCGCGCCGGGGGACGTCGAGGGCCTGGAGCGTGAGCTCGCGCGCGACGACGTCGCCGTCCTCGTGGCCGAACCTGTGCAGGGGCGCGGCGTCGTGCTGCCGGAGGCAGGCTTTCTCGCGGAGGCGCAGCGACTGTGCCATCGTCACGGGACGCTCTTCTGCCTGGACGAGGTGCAAACCGGCTTCGGGCGGACGGGCCGCATGTTCGCCGCCGAGCACTGGGGGCTCGAGCCGGACCTGCTGACCGTGGCGAAGTCGCTGTCGGGCGGCTACGTGCCGGTGGGCGCCGTGCTCCTGCGCGCCGCCGTGCACGCCGCGGTGTTCGACTCGCTCGAGCACGCGACGTCGCACGGCTCGACGTTCGCGCCGGGCGACCTCGCGATGGCCGCGGGCCTGGCGACGATCGCGGAGCTCGAGCGACTCCGGCTCGCCGACGCGGCGGGGCGGCTCGGCGAGCTGTTGCTTGCGCGAACGCGCCCGCTCGTCGAACGGTTCGAGGTCGTCCGGGACGTGCGTGGGCTCGGTCTGATGTGGGCGATCGAGTTCGCGGAGCCGCCCGGTGGCAGCCTCGCGTGGCGCGTGGTCGAGGGGCGGCAACCGGGGCTCTTCTCGCAGTTCGTGGTCGGGCCGCTGTTCCGGCGGCATCACGTCTTGAGCCAGGTTGCGGGCCACTCGCTGAACGTCGTCAAGGGACTGCCGCCGCTCGTCCTGGGCGAGGAGGACATCGACTGGTTCGCGTCGGCGCTCGAGGACTCGATCGTGCGGGCGAGCAGGATCGCGCGGTCGTTCGTCTCGTTCGCCGCGCGCGCGACTCGCGGGCTCCGCGCCTAGTCGGCGCGCGCCGAACGGTACTCGGCAGCCTCGGCGACGAGCGCGCGGAAGAGCGCCGTGTCCTCGCCTGCCTCGGGATGCCAGAGCACCCCGACCGTGAATCGGCGTGCGGGGTCTTCGAGCGCCTCGACCGTCCCGTCCGGGGCGCGAGCCGCCTCGCGCAAGCCCGATCCGAGCCGCCCGAACCCCTGGTGGTGATGCGACTTCACGTCGTGGCGATCGTCGAGGATCGACGCGAGCCGCGTGCCTTCGAGCACGTCGACGTCGTGGTCGGCGAAGACGCCGTTCACCTCCTTGTGCAGGTCGGTGCCGATGCGGTCCGGGACGTGCTGCTCGAGGTCGCCCCCGAGCGCGACGTTCAGAACCTGTGACCCGCGGCAGATCGCGAGCATCGGAACGTCCCGCTCGAGTGCCGCTCGCATCAGCTCCAGCTCGAAGTCGTCGCGCTCGCGAATCACGCCGCTCGTCTCCGGGTGCGGCTCTGCGGCGTACAGCGTCGGGTCGAGATCCGAGCCCCCGGAAAACACCAGGCCGTCGATAGCGTCGAGCGTCTCCGGCAACGACGCCCCGGGCGGCACGAGCACGGGAGCGCCACCCGCAGCAGACACCGCGCGCACGTAGTCCGCCGGAACGAGTGCCGCCTCCATGTTCCACGCACCCCACGCCGCCGGCACGAGGTAGGTGGTGATCCCGATGATGGGGCGATGCTCAGCCACGCTCGTACAGCCTCGACCGCTCCCAGTCGGTGACGACGCGGTCGAACAGCTCTTGCTCCGTCCGTGCGTAGTTCAAATAGTGGTCGACGACATCGTCGCCGAGGGCATTCCGAGCCACGGTTCCGGCCTCGAGCGCACCGACAGCCTCCCGCAACGTCGCAGGGAACCGCTCCACCGAGGACTCGTACGCGTTCCCTTCGAATGCAGGCGGCACCTCCAGCTCGTTCTCGATGCCGTACAGCCCCGCCGCGATCGTCGCGGCGAACGCGAGATACGGGTTCACGTCGCCGCCGGGGATCCGGCACTCCACCCGCCGCGCCCCACCCGAGCCGACGATCCGGAAGCCGCACGTCCGGTTGTCCATGCCCCACGCAAGCGTCGTCGGCGCCCACGATCCCGCCGCATACCGCTTGTACGAGTTGATCGTCGGCGCGAAGAACACCGCGAGCTCGCGCGCGCACGCGATCTGCCCGGCGAGGTAGCGCCCGAACAGCACGTCATCGGAGGCGAACGCCGGTGATCCGTCACGCCAAAGCGAGGAATGGATGTGGCACGACGAGCCGATCCACTCGTGCGACGGCTTCGCCATGAACGTGATCGAGCAGCCGTTCAAGTGCGCGATCTCCTTCGCGCCGTTCTTGTAGACGACGTGGTTGTCCGCCATCGTCAGCGCGTCCGAGAAGCGGAAGTTGATCTCCTGCTGCCCCGGCCACGCCTCGCCCTTCGACGTCTCGACGCGAATGCCGGCGCCCTGCATGCCGTTCCGGATCTGACGCAGCAAGGGCTCGTCGTAGGACGTGGCGAGGATGTGATAGTCGAGGATGTACGGCACCGACGGCGTCAGGTCGCGATACCCCTTCCGGTGCGCCTCCTCGTACGTCTCGCGCAGCAAGTAGAACTCGAGCTCCGAGCCGACCATCACGTCGAACCCGAGCTCGGCTGCACGGGCAAGTTGTGCCCGCAGCATCTGCCGCGGCGAGGGCCGCACCGGAGAGCCGTCGAGCCACTGCACGTCGCACAACACGAGCGCCGTCGCTTCGAGCCACGGCAGGCGCCGAAGCGTCGAGAGATCCGGGGCCAGGTCGAAGTCTCCGTACCCCCGTTCCCACGACGCGATCTCGTAGCCCGGGATCGGGTCCATCTCCATGTCGAGCGCGAGCAGGTAGTTGCAGCCCTCCGTGCCGTGCCCGTGGTCGACCTGCTCGAGGAAGAAGTCGCGATGCAGCCGCTTGCCGAGCAGGCGACCCTGCATGTCGGTGAACGCCATGATCACCGTGTCGAGCGACGTGTCCGAGCGCAACTCGTCGAGCGTCAGCGAGCCCACCAGCCCTCCTTCGTAGAGAGGGCCGGTTGCCCGGCCCTCTCCGATCCGGTAACGAGTGCGATCCTACGCCGACGACGGGGCAGTGCCGGTCGGGGCCTGGTCGAACTCAGACTCGATCGCCTCGAGCTCCGCCTCCGTGCCCTGCACGATCGGGCCCTTGAACCACGTGCGGGCGGAGGCGATCCACCAGACGCCGACGAGCACGAGCACGCCGCCGACGGTGATCGGCGCGTAGTTGACGACGTTCCAGTCGAAGCCGGAGTGCCAGGGGATCCCCGTCGGCGTGATCGGCATCAGGAACAGGATCGCGATGATGATGATCCAGACGAACGCGACTGGGTTGATCCAGCGGTAATGCTTGCCGAGTGTCCACGCCCCCGCCTGGAACGAGTCGCCGGCGCGCCAGCGGAGGAAGATCGGGATCCCGTACGCGATGTAGAGGCCGATCACTGCGATCGACGTGCCGACCAGGTATCCGACCGTGTTGTTCCAGTAGGTCGGGAGCATCAGCGCCCACGACAGCACCGAGATCGCGATCACCGAGTTCACGGGCACGCGGTGTGTACGCGACACCTTCCGGAAGATCTTGCGTCCACCGGGCACGGCTCCGTCGCGTGAGAAGGCGAACATCATCCGCGATGCCGCGGTGACCGACGCAAGTCCGCAGAAGAACTGCGCGACGCACGCGATGAGCAGCATGAACTCGGCCCAGTGCGTGCTGGTCGAGTTCTGCCAGATGTAGGTCACGGCGTAGCCGCCGGCCGCGATCGTGCCTTTCTGGTCGGGCACGGCGAACGTGACCGCCACGAGCAGGATGAAGCCGAAGATCACCGACATCACCACCGACATCACCACGCCCCACGCCGCCGCGCGGGACGCCTTGCGCGTCTCCTCGCTCATGTGGGCCGAGGCGTCATACCCCGTGTAGGTGTATTGCGCCATCAGCAGACCGATCCCGACGACGAACCAGAAGACCGGGCTCGAGAAGTTCGATCCGCTGAACCCCGAAGTGTTGATCGTGTGCGCGAAGACGAAATGCGCCGACTGGTGATGGTCGGGGACGATGATCAGCACGAGCACGATCGCCGCGACACCGGCCATGTGCCACCAGGCGGAGATGGAGTTGATCAACGCCAGGAGCCGCACACCGTTGAGGTTCAGCAGGAGTTGCAGCGCCATGATGACCGCGTAGACGAGGAACACCGTATGCCGGCCCGTGCTGACCCCGGAGAACCAGAGGTTCAGCAGCGAGGTCCAGAAGATCGCGGCGCCGTAGTTGATCGCGGCGGTAACTCCGATCTGGCCGATGAGGTTGAACCACCCCGAGAACCAGCCCCAGGCCGGAGAGCCGAGCTTCGACGACCAGTAATAGATCGCGCCGGCCGTGGGCATCGCCGAAGCGACCTCGCCCATCGCCAGCGCCACGAGGACCACGAAGAAGCCGACGAACAGCCAGCCCCACGTGATCGCAACCGGGCCGCCCCACTGGAACCCGATGTAGTACGACGTGAGGCAGCCTGCGAGGATCGAGATGATCGTGAACGAGATCGCGAAGTTGGAGAAGCCGCCCATCTCGCGGTACAGCACCTGCGCGTACCCGAGCTTGTGGAGGAGCGTCTCGTCCTCGTCGCGGTGGTGCGCCTGCGTTTCCACCTGACCTCCCTGAAAGAGATTGTGTCGGTTGGTGCGAGTCCGATTCTCTGATACCGGGCGGTCGTCACACAAGGTCCGGCGGGTAGCCTCGAGCCGTGCGCCGTTTCCGCTACGTGATCGCCGACGTGTTCACCGACGAGCCGCTGGCCGGTAACCCGGTGGCCGTGTTCACGGACGGTCGTGACCTGAGCGAGGTCGACATGCAGGCGATCGCGCGGGAGACGAACCTCTCGGAGACCGTTTTCGTCCTGCCGGCGACGACCGACGACGCCGACGTGCGGATCCGGATCTTCACCCCGGCCGTCGAGCTTCCGTTCGCCGGCCACCCGACACTCGGCAGCGCCTTCGTCCTCGGCGGCCCGCTGCAGAAGATCGTGATCCGGCTCGAGACCGGCGCGGGCGTCGTTCCGGTGACGCTCGACCGGGAGGGCCCGAAGATCGTGTTCGGGCGGATGGAGCAGCCCGTGCCGCCGTGGCAGACCGTCGAGGATCCGGCCCCGATCTTCGCAGCGCTCGGTGTCGAGGGCTCGAACCTCCCCGTCGTCCGCTACGACCTCGGCCCCGGACATGTCTACATCGCGCTCGACTCGCCGGACGCAGTGCAGCGGCTGGCGCCGGACATCGGCGCCCTGGCCGCGGCCACGCCGGACGGTGCGAACTGCTTCGCCCACGTCGACGGGAGCCGTTGGAAGACGCGCATGTTCGCGCCGAACCACGGCGTGAACGAGGATCCCGCAACCGGCTCGGCGGCAGGCCCGCTCGCGATCCACCTCGCCCGGCACGGGCGGATCCCGTTCGGCGAGCAGATCGAGATCAGCCAGGGCGCGGAGATCAACCGGCCGTCGACGATCTACGCGACGGTCGAAGGCGAAGGCGACCGGATCGACCGGGTCGAAGTCGGCGGCTCTGCCGTGCTCGTCGCCCGCGGCGAGTTCGGTTTCTAGAGCTCGACGTACCTGATCTCGGGCAGCTCGCCCGCAACCGCCGTCCAGAAGACGCCGCCGTCGCGGGAGAGGTACAGCCGGTTGCGCGCGGCGAACAGGATCGTGTCCGGATCGTCGCCCGCGATCGCGACCGCACGCCCCGGCGGCAGGCCACGACCCGACGCGCGCCACGTCACGCCTGCGTCGTAGGACAGGAGAAGCGGAGGCTTCGCGGCGACGACCGCGACCACCGTCGGCCCGACCGCGGCGGCCGCGACGAGCCGTGGCAGGTTGAGCGCCGGCGCGGGAGCCGGGGCGAAGGCATCCGCCGACAGCACCGTGCCGTCCTCGAGATCGATCGCGAACGTCCCGTCGACGGTGGCGACGAGGGCGATCATCCCTGCAGCAGCGAGCCGACCACCGCCGTCGCCCGGCGGGCTGCGCCCACGGGGCTGAACCCCGCGTTCCGGCCAACGATGTAGGCCGTTGCGAACGCGTCCCCGGCGCCGGTCGGGTCGCGGTCGACCGCATGCGCCTTCACGTCCTCCACCGCGCCGCCGCAGTACACCGTCGAGCCGCGCGAGCCGTGCGTGACGAGAACCTCGCGCACGCCGAGCGCCGTCACGTCGCCGAGCACCGCCGCCTCCTCGTCGGCCAGCTTCAGCACCCAGATGTGGCGGAGGAGCTCGCGGTCGAAGTGGTCGTCGAGCTCGAGCGGGCCGGTGCGCGGAGCGCGTACGAGCCCCTGCCCGTCGAAGGACACGCGGTAGCGCCGCGCGAGCGCCTTCACGGTCGCGGCCGGCCACTCCGAGCGGGACAGCGGCGCGATGTGGATCCAGCGCGAGCGAAGCTCGGGGATGTCGCCCGGTTGCCAGGTGTCCCCGAGCGCGTCGACCGACATCGTCCGCACGTCGCCGTGATACGAGATCCCGAACGCGGCGGTGGATGCGCCGGGCACGTACCGGACCGGCGTCCCGAGTCGCACGAGCGGCGGCAACAGCCGGTCGCGATCCGCGGTCGCGCACCGCGCCACGATCCGCGCGGGGACTCGCAGCCGCTGCAACGCACGCGCACCGTGGTACGGCCCGCCGCCGACGCGAGGCGGCCTGCCCGGGAGCACGTCCTGCGACAGGTTCCCGAGCAGGCCGATCACGGCTGGAGACTACGTTGGAACTGCGGGCGGCATTTCGTCCGCGAACGCCTCGCCTTCGGGTGCCTGCAGGTGCGCCGGGCTCCGCCGCTGCACGGCGAAGAAGTATGCCGCGCCGACGAGCACGATCACGACGACCACCGTCCAGAGCACCGGCCGGTGGTTCAGCCAGTTCCAGTGGAAGTTGAGCCCGAGCCCGGTCTGGACCGGCGTCGGGTTCGTCGCGAGGCGGGGCCACGCGAAGTTGATCAGCATCCCGCCGCCCCACGCGAGGGCGAGCACGTTGACGGGCACGCCCCAGCGCCCGAGCGAGAACGGCGACTTCGCCTTCGGCCACCCGCGCAGCCGCGCCCGCATGAGGGCGATGTTCCCGACGAAGTACGACAGGTAGATCATCCCCGTCGCTGCGATCGCGATGATCCCCGCCCCCGCGTACTGGAGCATCGGGATGAACGCGAGCACGCCGATCGTGATGCACATGAACACCGGCGTGTGCAGTCCCGGGTTGACCTTGGAGAGCACCGACGAGCCGGGGAGCGCCTTGTCGCGCGCCATCCCGAAGCCGAGGCGGATTGTCGACGTCTGGATCGAGAGGCAGCAGACGAAGATCGCCGCGGCGACGACGAGCAGGAAGATCGTCGAGAACGCGTTGCCGAAGTTCGCGTCGATGATGTCGGCGGGCCCGAACGGGCCTTTGATCGCCTCGCCGAGGTTCGGGATCGCGAGCAGGCAGGCGTACAGGAAGATGCCGCCGATGATGAACGCGCCGATGATCGAGCCGAGGATCGCCTTCGGCGCCTCGCGCCGGGGGTCGCGTGTCTCCTCGGCCAGCGTGCCGGCCGTGTCGAAGCCGTAGATCACGAACAGCGACATGAACATCGCGATCAGGAACGTCCCGGTCGTCAGGTTCGTACCGCCGGTGTGGAAGATCACGGCGCCGCTCTGGTGGTGGTGGAAGAGCGCGAGCACGAACGCGAACACGACCATGCCGAGGATCTCGAACAGCACGCCGGTGTTGTTCACGATCGCCACCAGCCTGACCCCGAAGATGTTCATGACCGTGATCACGACCAGCGTGACGATCGCGAAGATCCGCTGGTTGTGGAGGTTGTTCGTGATGTCCCAACCCATGTTCTTGAACGCCGGGATCAACGCCAGCGGCAGCGTCACGCAGACGGCGGTGACGGTGAGGATGCCGGCGAAGAGGTAGATCCAGCCGGCGAACCACGAGTACGTCTTGCCGGCGAGGTACTTCGTCCACTGGAACACGGAGCCGGCGACCGGGTAATGGCTCGCGAGCTCGGCGAAACCGAGCGCGATCATGAACTGTCCGAACGCGACGAGCGGCCAGCTCCAGATGAAGACGCCGCCGATCGTGCCCAGGCCGAGCGCGAACAGCGTGAAGATGCCGGTCGACGGCGAGATGTAGCTGAAGGCGACTGCGAAGGAGCTGAACACGCCCAGCGACCGGCGGAGCTCCTGCTTGTAGCCGAACCGGGCGAGATCAGCCTCGTCCGAGCCGGCGTGTTCGTGCATTGACATATAGACACCTCGGGGGTCGGGGTGCGCGCGATTCACTCACGCCGAACGGGCGAAGTCAACCGCGGCGCGCCGAGCGAGGGCCCGGGCGACGACGGCGAGCCCGAAGGCTGCGGCGAAGCTCGGGAGCGACGCGCCGCCCCACGGCGAGGCGTGCGGGTCGAAGTGGCCGACGATCCGCGTCCACCAGCTCGGCCCCTGGGGCGAAAGCCACTGATAGAGCGCGAAGCCGACGAGCCAGGCGCCGATCATCTCGAGCCGCAGCTCGGGGACCTGGAAGACGGAGTCGGCGTCGTAATGGCGCCCGGCAAGAAGCCAGTCGGCGAGCAGCACGGCGAACAGCGGCACGAAGAACGATCCGAGCAGGTAGAGGAACGGCTGGTAGTTCCGCAGGTCGACGAGGAGCGACCCGACGGTCGCCGTCGCGGCGAAGCCCGTGACGAGCAGCCGCTGCGGCACGCCCGGCAGCAGGTTCTGGAGGCTCACAGCGCCCGAGTACACGTTCGCGAACGCCTCGTCGCTTTCGTCGACCGTGAGCGCGAGCAACGCGAGGATGCTCGCCGCGCCGCCGGCGGCGATCGCGGTGAGGAGCGCCGGCGCGTCGCTGATCGAGCGCGACATCGCGATCACCGCCCCGAGGCCGAAGAGCGGGATCGTCGGGACGAAGTAGCCGAGCCCCGCCCCCCAGAAGCCGGCCGAGCGAGAGCGCGAGAACCGCGTGTAGTCGGCGACGAGCGGCGTCCAGCTGATGATCGACGCGAGCACGAGGTCGAAGCCGGGCCAGAACGCATGCGCCCCGTGGCGGTGCCACAGCGCCACCGGCCGCTGGCCGTGCAGCGACCACCACGTGAGGTACAGCAGCGACGCGATCACGATCCAGATGGCGAACTTCCGCACGTACTTGCGGACGAAGCCGACGGGGCCGAGGAACGCGAGGATCGTCGCGACGACGCCGAAGAGAATCTTCCAGAACGCGATGCCACCGAAGCCGAGCACCTGGTGCGAGAGCGCGCTCGCCCCCGTCGCGATCACGATCAGCTCGAACACCGACCAGCCGAGGCACTGAACGACGTTCAATCCGGTCGGCAGGTACGACCCCCGCCGGCCGAGCGGCGCGCGCATCAACACCATCGTCGGAACGCGCGCGTCGGCGCCGATCAGCCCGCCGAGGCCGAGGAGGACGTTGCCGACGAGCGCGGCGGCGACGATCGCACCGACCGCCTCGGGGAGCGACAGGGCGAGCCCGAAGTCGCTCGCGGGCAGCACGAGGAACGCCCCGGCGACGATCACGAGCAGCGACACCGACAGGTTCGCCCAGAGTAGGAAGCCGTCGAGGATCCCGAGCACGCGCAACCGCTCCGGGACGGGCTCGATGCCCCAGCTCGGTGTCTCGATGTCGCTCACGCAGCTCCCTTCGCCGGCATGACCCGGATCAGGTTCGACGGGTGTGATCTCAGCCCCGACGGGCACCCCGGTCGCGCCACGTTAGCTGTTCGGATATCGTTGGTTTGCCATGGCAATGCCCATGCAGATGCTCGACCGCGCCACGCTCGTCCGGCGCGGCGCGGGTCTCCTCGCCGGCGGAGCGGTGCTCGGGTTCGCGCCCGCTGCCTTCGCCGCCGTCCCCGACGAGGATCTCGCCTACGTGCGGCTCCTGATCGGTGTCGAGCTGCTCGAGGTCGACTTCCAGAACCAGGCGCTCGCGAGCGGCCAGCTCGATCCGCAAACGGGGCGCGTGCTCAGGACGATCGCCGCCCAGGAGAAGGCGCACCTGACCGGCCTCTCGGTCCTCGTCACGAACGCCGGCCAGGTGCCGGCCACCGCCGACGATGTCGACTTCGCCTATCCGAAGGGCACGTTCGCGTCGGCGGCCAGGGTCCAGAGGCTCGCGGAGACGATCGAGACGCTTGCCCTGGGCGCATACCTCGGCGCTGTCGAGAACGTGCAGACGGCAGCGTGGCGCCTGCCGCTCGGTCAGATCGCCGCGAGCGAGGCGCGGCACGTCGGCGCGCTTGCGGCTGCCGCAGGCAAGCCTGTAGTCGGCCGCGCGTTCGCCCCGTCCCTCCAGATCAACGCCGTCTCCGCGGCGCTCGACATCTACGAGAGCTGATGCCCAAGCAGTACTACACCGCGAGCGAGGCCGCGGCCGCGCTGGGAATCAGCCTCGACACCTTGCGCCGGTGGGACAAGGCCGGCCGCGTTCGCGTCGAGCGCGACTCGAGCAACCGCCGGATCGTCGCGGCCGAGGAGATCGACCGTCTGCGGGGCGACGGCGAAGGGACGCACATCAGTGCGCGCAACCGCTTCAAGGCGATCGTCACCGAGGTCAAGGTCGAAGGCCTGATGGCGCAGGTCGAGATGGTCGTCAGCGAGCCCGTGCGGCTCGTCGCAGTCGTGACGCGCGATGCCGTCGAGGAGCTCGGCCTCACGACCGGGATGCCCGCGACCGCGATCGTGAAATCGACCAACGTGATCATTCAGAGCTGACGTGCGGGCGATCCTCGCAACCTTCGTGACCTTGCTCGTCACGGCCGGAGCGGTAGCGGCGACCGCGGCTCCGGCCGTTCGCCGGACACAGCTCACCGTGTACGCGGCGGCGTCGTTGACCGATGCGTTCCCGAAGCTCGATCCGTCGCAGCGGTACTCGTTCGGCGGGTCGAACACGCTGGCCGCGCAGATCTCCCTGGGTGCGCCCGCCGATGTGTTCGCCTCCGCCAACACGACGCTGCCCGCACAGCTGTACGCGAAGGGGCTCTGCTCGAAGCCGGTCGTCTTCACGCGGAACCGGCTCGTGATCGTGGTGCCGAAAGCGAACCCTGCGAACATCCGCGGCATCTACGACCTGACGAAGAAGGGCATCAAGCTCGACATCGCAGGCCCCGGCGTGCCGGTCGGGAGCTACATGCTGCAGATCCTCAAGAACATGAACCTCACGAACGCGGTGCTCGCGAACGTCGTCAGCAAGGAGACGGATGTGCGCGAGGTGCTCGCCAAGGTCGCGCTCGGCGAGGCGGACGCCGGCTTCGCCTACTCGACCGATGCCAAGACGGCGCCCGGCAAGGTGCTCGCAGTGAATGTGCCGGCGTGGGCGCAGCCGAAGGTGCAGTACGGCGCCTGCATCGTGTCGCGCAGCCCGAACAAGGCGGACGCGCAGGCGTTCATCAACAAGCTCGTCTCGAAGGCGGGCCAGCGAACCTTGATCTCGTACGGCTTCCTGCCGCGCGTGAAGCCGAAGGCGCCGTGACGCGCGCCGCGCTGGCGGTCCTCTACGTGGGCGGCGCCGTCGTTGCCCTCGCGTTCCTGCTGCTGCCGATCGTGGCCATCTTCTTGCACACGTCGCCCGGGCACCTGATCGACCAGCTCTCGAACCCGGTCGTGCGCGACGCGTTCGTCGTCAGCATCAAGACGAGCGTGGTCGCGCAGGTCATGATCCTGCTGCTCGGGACGCCGACCGCGCACCTGCTCGCCACCCGACGCTTCCCGGGGCACTCCGCGGCAGTGACGCTCGTCGAGCTGCCGCTCGTCCTCCCGCCGGCGGTCGCCGGAGTGGGGCTGCTCGTCGCCTTCGGGCACTCGGGCCTCCTCGGGTCGAGCCTCGACGTGCTCGGCGTCTCGCTGCCGTTCACACAGGCGGCCGTGACCGTCGCGGTCGCCTACGTCGCGAGTCCCCTCTACGTCCGCCAGGCGATCGCGGCGTTCGAGGCGATCGACCCGAACATGGCGGCGGCGTCACGGACGCTCGGCGCCGGGCCGGCACGGACGTTCTTCCGCGTCGTCCTGCCGCTGGCACGCGGCGGGCTGATCGCCGGGCTCGCGCTCTCGTTCGCACGCGGGCTCGGCGAGTTCGGCGCCACGATCATGTTCGCGGGCAGCCTGGAGCACGTCACGCAGACGCTTCCGCTCGCCATCTACGCCGAGTTCGACCAGGACTTCGACGCGACGCTGGCGATGAGCGGCGTGCTCGTCCTCGTCAGCGCGCTCTTGCTCCTCACCCTCAGAATCGGACTCGTATGGCAGCGCTCGTCCTCGACGGGATCACGGTCCCTCTTCGGTCTTTCGACCTCGGCCTGAGTCTCGACGTCGCCTCGACGACCGCGCTCGTCGGGCCGTCGGGAGCCGGGAAGTCGACGGTGCTGCGCGCGGTCGCCGGTCTCGTGCGGCCGGCCGGCGGGCGGATCAGCTGCGGCGATTCGGTCTGGTTCGACGCCGCAGCGGGGGTGAACGAGCCGCCCGACCGCCGGCGCGTCGGCCTGGTCTTCCAGGACTACGCGCTGTTCCCGCACATGACGGTTCGCGAGAACGTCGAGTACTCGCGTGGCCGGCCCGCCGACGAGTACCTCGAGCGCTTCCAGATCTCGAAGCTCGAGCACGCGCGCCCCGGTGAGCTGTCGGGCGGAGAGCGCCAGCGCGTCGCGCTTGCGCGCGCGCTCGCGCGCGACCCCGAGGTCCTGCTTCTCGACGAGCCGCTCTCCGCGCTCGACGCGCACACGCGCGTCGGGGTGCGCGCCGAGTTGCAGGAGCTCCTGCGCGACCTCGGCCTGCCCGTCCTGCTCGTGTCGCACGACTTCGACGACGCCGCAGCGCTCGCCGATCGCGTTGGAGTCATCATCGACGGGCGGATCCGCCAGACGGGAACGCCCGGCGAGCTGGTCGCGCGGCCCGCCGACCCGTTCGTCGCCTCGTTCACCGGCGCGAACCTGCTGCACGGGCACGCCGAGCGTGACGGCGCGCTGACCCGCGTGCGGCTGGAGGACGGCACCACCATCACCACTGTCGAGGACGGGACGGGCGCCGTCGTGGTCGCGGTCTACCCGTGGGACATCATCGTGTCCGCCCACCGTCCGGACGACTCGGCGATGAACGTAGTCTCGGGCTCGGTCCAGAGCCTGGTCGAGCTCGGCAACCGCGTGCGCGTCACGATCGGGTCGATCAGCGCAGATGTCACCGCCGACTCGGTTTCCCGCCTGAACCTACGGATCGGCAACCTCGCCTTCGCCTCGTTCAAGGCGACGGGCACGCGACTCGTCTAGGTCTAGGCGAGCAGGCGCCGCAGCACGTACTGGAGGATGCCGCCGTGGCGCAGGTACTCGCGCTCGCGCGGCGTGTCGAGCCGAACGCGCGCGCGGAACTCCTTGTCGTCGGCGCGCACCGTCACCTCGTGCGCATCGGCGTTCTCGACGCCGGTGATCGAGAACGTCTCGCGGCCCGTCAGCCCCAGTGACTCAGGCGAGTCACCCGCCATGAACTGCAACGGCAGCACGCCCATCATCAACAGGTTGGAGCGGTGGATCCGCTCGTACGACTCGGCGATCGCCGCCTTCACCCCGAGCAGGTTCGGGCCTTTCGCCGCCCAGTCGCGCGACGAGCCGGAGCCGTACTCCTTGCCGGCGAGGACGACGAGCGGCGTCCCTTCGGCGAGGTAGCGCTGCGACGCGTCGTAGATCGTCATCTCCTCGCCCGAGGGGACGTGCACCGTCCACGTTCCCTCCGATTCCGGCACGAGCTTGTTCCGGAGGCGCACGTTCGCGAACGTGCCGCGCACCATCACCTCGTGGTTGCCGCGCCGTGCGCCGTACGAGTTGAAGTCCTTGCGCTCGATGCCGTGCTCGACGAGGTACCGGCCGGCAGGCGAGTCCGGCTTGATCGAGCCGGCGGGGGAGATGTGGTCGGTCGTGACCGAGTCGCCGAGCCACACGAGGCAGCGTGCGCCGTCGATGTCGCCGACGGTGCCCGGCTCCTGCGGCATTCCCTCGAAGTACGGGGGATGGCGCACGTAGGTCGAGTCCGGTTGCCACGCGAACAGCTCACCGGCCGGGACGGGCAGCGCGCGCCACTCGTCGTCACCCGTGAAGACGTCTTCGTAGGTCGCGGCGAAGTGCTCGGCGCGCACCGAGCTCGCGATCGTCTCTCCGATCTCCTGCGCGCTCGGCCAGATGTCGCGCAGATACACGTCACCGTCGATCGGCTCCGTCTCGAAGTCGATGTCCATGCGACCGGCCAGTGCATAGGCGACGACGAGCGGCGGTGACGCGAGGTAGTTCGCCTTCACCTCGGGATGGATGCGCGCCTCGAAGTTCCGGTTGCCGGACAACACGGAGCAGACGACGAGGTCCCCCTCCGAGATCGCGGCGGAGATCTCGTCGGCGAGCGGGCCGGAGTTGCCGATGCAGGTCGTGCAGCCGTAGCCGACCGTGTTGAACCCGAGGTCGTCGAGGTGCTCTTGCAGGCCGGACTGCTCGTAGTAGCGGGTCACGACCTTCGAGCCCGGGGCGAGCGACGACTTCACCCACGGCTTGCGTTGCAGCCCTCGCGCGAGCGCATTGCGCGCCAACAGGCCTGCGGCGACCATCACCTGCGGGTTCGACGTGTTCGTGCACGAGGTGATCGCTGCGATCACCACCGAGCCGTGATCGAGCTCGTAGTCCGAGCCGCTGACCGGCGTGCGGCGATGCCCGGGCGCCGCGACCGCCGCGACCGGCGCGTCCTCGACCATCGTCTCGCCGCCGGGCTGCTGCTCCTGGGTCGGGTCGGAAGCCGGGAAGGTGTCTGCGACCGCCGCGTCGCCGTTCGAGTACTCGACGCCGAACGTGCCGAGCGTGTCGATGAACGCGCTCTTGGCCGTCGCGAGCGGGACGCGGTCCTGCGGGCGGCGCGGTCCCGCGATCGACGGCTCGACGTCGGCGAGATCCAGCTCGACCACCTGCGAGTACGTCGCGTGCTCGGACGGGTCGTGCCAGAGCAGGTTCTCCTTGCAGTACGCCTCGACGAGCGCGATCCGCTCGGCCGGGCGCCCCGTCAGGCGCAGGTAGTCCAGCGTCACCTGGTCGACCGGGAAGAACCCGCATGTCGCGCCGTACTCGGGCGACATGTTCCCGATCGTCGCGCGGTCCGCGAGCGGCAGCGAGGCGACACCATCGCCGAAGTACTCGACGAACTTCCCGACGACTCCGGCCTTGCGCAGCATCTGCGTCACCGTCAGCACGAGGTCGGTCGCCGTCGCGCCTTCCGGGAGCGAGCCCGACAGCTTGAAGCCCACGACCTGCGGCACGAGCATCGAGAGCGGCTGGCCGAGCATCGCCGCCTCGGCCTCGATGCCGCCGACGCCCCAGCCCAGGACGCCGAGCCCGTTCACCATCGTCGTGTGCGAGTCGGTGCCGACGAGCGTGTCCGGGAATGCCGTGCCGTCGCGCTCCTCGACGACCCGCGCCAGGTACTCGAGGTTCACCTGGTGGCAGATGCCGGTGCCGGGCGGCACGACCTTGAACCCGTCGAAGGCGGTCTGCCCCCACCGCAGGAACAGGTAGCGCTCGCGGTTCCGCTCGAACTCGAGCTCGACGTTCCGCCCGAACGCGATGCGCGACGCGAACGCGTCGACCTGCACCGAGTGGTCGATCACGAGCTCGGCCGGGATCAGCGGGTTGATCTTGCCGGGGTCGCCGTCGAGATCCGCCATGGCGTTTCGCATCGCGGCGAGGTCGACCACCGCAGGCACGCCGGTCAGGTCTTGCAGAAGGACACGAGACGGCGCGAAGGAGATCTCGTTCGACGGCTCGGCGCTCGCAGCCCACCGGGCGACGGCTTCCACGTCGTGCTCGTCGCCGTTCCGGAGCACGTTCTCGAGCAGCACCCGCAGCGTGTAGGGGAGCCGCGCGACGTCGTAGGAGGCCTGGAGCTCGTCGAGGCGATAGATCTCGTACGACCTGTCGCCGACGCTGAGCTTGGACGGCGAGGCCATGCCTCGATTGAAGCAGAACAGGCGTGTTTGGCCCGACTCCTGCGGAATGCGATACAACTCGGAAACCGATGGCGGTGGAGCGCCACATCGTCGGCCTCGGTGGTGGTGGCGACACTCCCGCCCAGACGGCTCTCCTGAACGACTACGTGCTCGGGCTCACCGGCAAGGAGCGCCCGCGGATGCTCTGGGTGCCGACCGCGGTCGGCGACGACCCTTCTGCATCGCTCTGGTTCTACGAGGCGCTCGCGAATCGCGCCGAGCTCGCCACGCTCTCGACGTTCCCGTGGCCCCCCGAGAACCTGCGCGACGTGATCCTCTCGCAGGACGCGATCTGCGTCTGCGGCGGCAACACCGCGAACATGCTCGCGATCTGGCGCGTCCACGGCATCGACGCCGTCCTCCGCGAGGCCTGGGAGCAGGGAATCGTCCTCTGGGGCCAGAGCGCCGGGATGATCTGCTGGTTCGAGGCCGGCGTGACGGACTCGTTCGGGCCGCAGCTCGAAGGAATGGAGTGCCTCGGCTTCCTCCCCGGCAGCGCGTGCCCGCACTACGACGGCGAGGAGCGGCGGCGGCCGCGTTACCACGAGCTCGTCGCGAGTGGGCTGCCGGCCGGAATCGCTGCCGACGACGGCGTCGGACTGCACTACGTGGGGACCGAGCTGAACGAGATCGTTACGTGCCGGCCGGAAACGGCCGCCTACCGCGTCGGCGCCGGCGGCGAAGAGCGTCTCGCCGCGCGCGAGCTCTAGTCCTTCAGGCCGTCCATCACGCGCCGGAGCTGCGCGCGCTCGGGCCCGAGCGCTGCGTGAACCGCGGCGAGCTTCTCCGAGCCGAGCTTGGTCAGCGAGAGGAGGACGACCCGTCCGTCCTCCCGCGAGGCCGCGCGCTCGACGAGCCCCGCCAGCTCTGCGCGTTGCACGAGCTCGGTGACGGCGCTCTGGGTGAGCGAAAGGGTGTTCACGAGGTCGGAGACGGTCGTGACGCCGCCGGGCGCGCCCGCGATCTGCAGCAGGAGCAGGTGTTGCCGCGGCGTGATCCCGTTGGCACGCGAGCTGTCCTCGCTGCGCCGCAAGAAGCGCCGGAGCTCGGCCCGGAATGCGGCCGCGACCTCGTAGCTGTCCGCCATTCGCGGATCTTATGACTCGAGGGCGCGCGCGAGCGTCTCGAGGTCGGTTTCGTCGTTGTACGCCTGCACCGAGACGCGCATCACCGAGCCGCCCGGCGTCTCGACGATCGGCACTTCGATTCGGTGGTCGTCGTAGAGCCGCCGCTTGAGGGCGGTCGGGTCCGGATGGTCGACGCGAAACCCGCGCATCTGCACGTAGTCGTCGGTGAGCGGGGCGAAGGGCAGCTCGAGCGACGCGAGCAGGTCGTGGCAGCGCCCGCGCACGGCGGCCCAGTCGTGCTCGGCCTGGAACGCGATCGCCGCCGGGACGGCGAGATACGCCGACGGGTCGCGCGTCCCCTGCCAGCGATGGAGATTCGGGAACGAGGCGTCGTCGAGCCAGTCCCACGACACGATCGTCGGTTCGATCAGCCGCTGTGTCTCCGGCCGCGCGTAGAGGAAGCCCGACCCCTTCGGCGCGCACAGCCATTTGTGGCAATTGCCCGCGTACACGTCTGCGCCGAGCTCGTCGAGCCGAAGGTCGATCTGTCCCGGCGCATGCGCACCGTCGACGACGAGCAGCGCACCCGCGGCGCGCGTGCGCGCGACGAGCGGAGCGAGGGCGTTGACGCGTCCGGTCGACCACTCGATGTGCGAGCAGAAGACGACCCGCGTCTGCGGACCGGGGTCGAGCTCGTCGAACGGGCGGCGTGCGACCTTTGCGCCCGTGCGTCGGCGGACGAACTCCCACAGACGCTCCATCCCGCCGTACTCCGCGTCGCCGAGCAGCACCTCGTCGCCCGGGCCGAGCGCGAGCGAGCGCACGACGGCGTTCAGGCCCGTGGTCGCGTTCGGCATGAACGCAAGGTTCCCGGGCGCCGCCCCGACGAAGGCCGACAGCGTCCGGCGCGCCTCGTCGAGGCGGGCGGGGAGCCCCCGTTCGAGCGCGAGGAACGCGACGGGCTGGCGCTCGAGCTCGCGCTGCCACTGCTGGTACGCCTCGAACACGGGCCGCGGGCACGCGCCGAACGAGCCGTGATTCAGGTAGACGACCGCCGGGTCGAGGAGGAACGAATCCTTCACAGCTCTTAATCCTCATTCAACCGTGATTCTTAGGTGCGCGGGCTATAACGGG
>DASXDB010000089.1:0-8478 GCA_036490895.1 Gaiellaceae bacterium | reverse complement strand
AATCCGCCCAATGCAAGCGACGTCCTCTCAGCCCAGCTCGACCACTTCGCACGGAACGTGGTGTACGAAGCGGCCGCGCGCGCCGCCGCAGGCGTCTGACGCATCGTCTGACGATCGTCAGGGTTACGTCTGAGTTACGTCTGAGTCAAATCCGAGCGACAAGTTCGTGACTTTCGGCGGGGGCACCTGGCGATTCGCTCCGTTCACCGCCACGCTGGAGTCGATGACGTTCCGGTTCGAACAGCCCGATGCCGTGTACCACGTCAACGCGAACGCGCTCGACGGCATGACCCTCTTCCGGGACGACGTCGATCGCGAGCTCTTCTACAACCTTCTCGCCGACCAGATCGTCGACAGCGACTGGACGTTGCTCGAGTACACGCTCATGTCTACGCACTACCACCTTCTTCTCCGGATCGAGAAACCCACTCTGAGCAGCGGTTTCAAGCGACTTCAAAGTCGCTACGCCCGTGCGTACAACCGACGGCACGATCGGCGTGGCGTCGTTTGGCTGCGGCGCTTTCACAGCGTCCTGATCGAGTCGGAACGTCATCTGTTCGAGACCGTCCGCTACATCGCGTTGAACGCCACGCGAGCGAACATGGTCGAGGCAGCCGAGAACTGGCCGTGGTGCTCATACGGCTCGGCGATCGGCGCGTATCCGGCGGATCCGATCGTCAACGAGAAGGAGCTCCTGCGCCTGTTCGCCGGCGACCCGAGGCTCGCGCGAAGGCGGCTGCGCGAGCTCGTCGAAGAAAAGGACCCGCGGAAGCGCTGGCGTCAGACGTTCGTCGGACGACCGTCAGACGCCAAGAACTGAGACCGCGTCCTCGTGAAGCAGCCCGTTGGTCGCGACGAAGCTTCCGCCTTCGTGAGGTACGCCTCCGGCGAACGTGGTGCAGCGGCCGCCGGCTTCTTCGACGATCAGTTGCACCGGGGCGTAGTCCCATACCTGCATCACGCGATCGCAGGCGACGTCCAGTGCGCCCTCGGCGACCAGGCAGTGCTGCCAGAAGTCGCCGAGGCCGCGGTTCGCCCACGCGCGCTCCACGATCGTCGACCACCCGGCCGGCATCCGCCGTGACGACGTCGACGACACGGACGCGTCCTCGAGCCGCGACACCGCCGACACACGGCACCGCGATCCGTCCGCGAACGCCCCTTCGCCACGCGCCGCCCACCAGCGGTGTCCGAGCGCCGGCGCCGACACGACCGACGCGCACACGACACCCTCACGCTCGAGCGCGAGCAACGTCGCCCACACCGGCACGCCGCGAACGTAGTTCGTCGTCCCGTCGATCGGATCGACGATCCACTTGGCGTCGCCGCCATCATCGCCGAACTCCTCGCCGAGCACGCCTTCGCCACGCCCCGACGCAGCAACGAGCGCCCGGACAGTCTCCTCAGCCGCGCGATCCGCCTCCGACACCGGCGACAGATCGGGCTTCGTCTCGACCCGCAAGTCCGCTGCGCGGAACCGCGCCGCCGTGATCGCGTCCGCGGCGTCGGCGAGCGTGAACGCGAACGTGAGATCCGCGTTCATTCGAACAACCGACCCACGCCGAGCACGAGCGCGTCGTCCCCGGGACGACCGACGACCTGCACATTGCCGACCGCGAGCGCGGGCCAACCCAACGCGTTGAACGGGAACGTGTAACGCGTCATCGCGGCGCGCACCTCGATCTCCTCGCAATCCACCGGCGGCACGGGACACGACAACACCGGCGTCACCAGCACGTCGAAACCGGCCAACGCCTCTTCGGCACGCTCGCTCAGCTCATCCCGCGCCCGGAGCGCAGCCGCATACTCGACATCCGACACGGCGATGCAGCGCTCGACCTTGTCGCGAATGTTCTCGCCGTACAGCTCACCGCTCTCGGCATACAGCTCCCGATGCACGTCGCCCACCTCGCGCATGAACGCCGGTACGACCGCCTCCGCCGTCGGAAAGTCGATCGGCTCGCCGTGAACGCCGCCCCACGCGGACGCCGCGCGCACGCCGTCCACCGCCGGGACGTCCAGTCCCAGCAGCGCAGCGCACCCGTCGACCGAACCGGCCATCGGGCCTGCGTGGTCGAACGTCGGTGCGAGCGGGAACACGCCGTCCGTCGAAACGAGCCCGTACGTCGGCTTCAGCCCGACAATGCCGCAGCACGCAGCCGGGATGCGAATCGACCCGCCTGTGTCCGTGCCCGTAGCGGCGTCCGCCAGGCCCAGCAGCAAGGAGGCCGCGGACCCACCCGACGATCCGCCGGCGGTCAGCGAAGGATGGCGTGGGTTCGGCACCACGCCGTAATGCAGATTCTGCGAGGTGACGCCGTACGCGAACTCGTGCAGGTTCGTCTTGCCGACGTTCACCCAGCCGCGCGACTCGAGCTCGACGACCCATGACGCAGAGGACGCAGGCACGTGATCGGAGAACACCGCCGACCCGTACGTCGATCGAATGCCTGCGGTGTCGAAGAGGTCCTTGACGGCGAGCCGCCGGCCGGCGGGGCCATCGGGGAGCCGCGTGATCCAGACCGCGTCGCTCAGTCGAGCCAGAGGTAGACGAACGCCACGCCGACGGTCCCGGCGAACAGCACCAAGAACAGACCGAACAGCGCCCACCCCCAGCGCAAGTTCTTGCGCCCGAGCTCGAGCTCCGCCTGCGTCTTTGGCACCTACATCACCACCGTGTCGATCGCCATCGCGACGAAGAGAAGTGCGAGATACAGCAGCGAGAAGTGGAAGAGCCGCACGGCCGCGGGCCGCGTCATCGTCCGTCGCAGCTCCACCGCGAGCCACAGGAAGGCGGCGCCGAGCACCAATGCCGAGAGCCCGTACACGAGCCCGAACGTCCCGAGCGCGACGGGCGCCAGCGTCACAGCGACCAGCACGACCGTGTACCAGAGGATCTGCCGTGCCGTCTCACGATCCCCGCGCGTCACCGGCAGCATCGGCACGCCCGCCTTCGCGTAATGCTCCTTGATCATCAGCGCCAGCGCCCAGAAGTGCGGCGGCGTCCAGATGAAGACGATCGCGAACATGAAGACCGCCGCCCAGCCGAAGTGGCCGGACGCGCCGGCGAAGCCGACGAGCGGCGGGACGGCGCCGGCGGCCCCGCCGATGACGATGTTCTGCGCCGTCGAGCGCTTCAGCCACCGCGTGTAGACGACGACGTAGAAGAGGTTCCCGGCCAGCGCCAACAGCGCGGTCGGCAGGTTCACGAGCGCGTCGAGCAAGACGAACGAGAAGGCGGACAACGCCAGTCCGAACTCCATCGCGGCCTCAGGCGGCACGCGACCCGACGCAACCGGGCGCCGCTCCGTGCGTGAGCCCATCAGCTTGTCGATGTCGCGATCCAGGTAATGGTTCAGCGCCGACGCGCCGCCGCAGGCGAGTGCGAGGCCGAGCATCGTCAACCCGAATGCGCCCAGCGACGACACGCGCCCTGCGCCGACGAAGAAGCCCGCGGCGCCGGTGAGCAGCAGCAACGACATGATCCGCGGCTTCGTCAGCGTGACGTAGTCGCGCCACGGTCCCGCCGCGACGGACGAGCGGAACGTGAACGCCGCCGTCCACACGCATGCCGCAAACGCGAGTGACGCGAACACGAGGTGCACGGCGCGGCCGGTCAGCAAGGCCGCGAGCCCGAACAGCACCAGGGCGACGACCGACGGCCGGAGCAGCCGCCGGGCGGAGATCCAGGCAGCGGCGACGAGAGCCGCGATCGGCGGCAGCGCGATCGCAGCGAGGATGCGATGGGCCGTTCCCCAGCCCGCAGCGCCCGAGACCACCGCGAGGCCGGTTCCGCCGACCGCGAGCAACGCCGTCAGGCGCATCCAGGCGCTCATCAGAACCCGCGCGTCTCCGCGATGCGCCGCCGCAGGTCGCGCAGCGGCCGGGCGCTCGTCACGTAGGGGACCTGATCGAAGTTCCACGCCGGCGGCGGAGACGTCGTGTACCACTCGAGCGTGTCGGCGATCCACGGGTCGTTCCCGACGCGCGCGCCGACCCGAGAGGTTCGCACCACGTTGTAGACGAAGACGAGCATTCCGACGCCCATCACGTACGAGCCGATCGACGAGATCAGGTTGTACGCGAGCCACAGGCCGTGCTCGTGGTACGTGTAGACGCGCCGCGGCATGCCGAGCATCCCCAGCATGTGCTGCGGGAAGAACGTCAGGTTGAACCCGATGAACGTCAGCCAGAAGTGCGCCTTGCCGAGCCGCTCGTCGAGCATGCGCCCGAACATCTTCGGCCACCAGTAGTAGAGCCCGCCGAAGATCCCGAAGATCGAGCCGCCGAAGAGCACGTAGTGCAGGTGCGCGACCACGAAGTAGGTGTCGGTCACCGCCCAGTCGATCGGGAACGCGGCGAGGAAGATCCCGGAGATGCCACCGAGCGTGAACGCGCCGATGAACCCGAGCGCCCACAGCATCGGCGTGTCGAACGAGATGTTCCCGCGCCAGATCGTCGCGAGCCAGTTGAAGATCTTCACACCGGTCGGGATCGCGATGATCATCGAGCTGAGCATGAAGAAGATGTCGAGGCCGACCGGCAGGCCCACCGCGAACATGTGGTGCGCCCACACGAGCAGCGAGTAGAACGCGATGCCGGCCGTCGAGATCGCGACCGCCTTGTAGCCGAAGATCGGCTTGCGCGCGAAGACGGGGATGATCTCCGAGACGATCCCCATCGCGGGCAGGATCATGATGTAGACCTCGGGATGGCCGAAGAACCAGAAGACGTGCTGGTAGAGCAGCGGGCTTCCACCGTGGGCGGCGTCGAAGAAGTGCGTGCCGGCCTGCCGGTCGAGCAGCATCAGCGTCAGCCCGGCCGAGAGCGTCGGCAGCACGATCACGAGCAGCCACGCGTAGGTCACCATCGCCCAGCAGAACAGCGGGATGCGCGTCCACGACATGCCGGGTGCGCGCATGTTGTGGATCGTCACGATCAGGTTGATCGCGCCCGCGAGCGACGAGGCCGACAGGATGTGCAGGCTCAGGATCCACAGGTCTTGTCCGTGACCCGGTGAGTGCAGCGTCGCGAGCGGCGCGTACGACGTCCAGCCAGCCCGTGCTGCGCCGCCGCCGGCGTAGAAGCTGAGGTAGAGGACGACGCCGCCGAGCACGAACAGCCAATACGACAGCGCGTTCAAGCGGGGGAACGCCATGTCGCGCGCGCCGATCATCAGCGGGACGAGGTAGTTGCCGAAGCCGGCGAGGATCGGGACGATGACGAGGAAGATCATCGTCGTCCCGTGCATCGTCACGACTTCGTTGTACGAGTTCTTCGTGAGCAGGTGCTCGCCGGGCGTCGCGAGCTGCGATCGGATGAGCAGCGCGAGCACGCCGCCCGCCGCGAAGAAGATCAGCGACGTGACGATGTAGAGGATCCCGATCCGCTTGTGGTCGACGGTCGTCAGCCAGGACGCGACGCGGCCGGTACGCCAGTCGGCGCGATAAGGACGGGTCGCCTCGACGTTGACCGCCATCAGCCGCCCGCCTTCGCGTACCGCTTCGTGTACGCGACGAGCGCATCGATCTGCTTGTCGCTCCAATCCTTGCCGACCGACGGCATCTGGCCCTGCCCGTTCCGCAGCAGCGTCTCGATGCCGCGCCGGTCGCCGAGCACCGGGTTGCCGTTGAGCGCGGGGCCGATGTACTTGTGGTCGAGCCGGTGGCAGCTCTGGCAGGCGCCCGTCCACTCCTCGCGGCCGAGATCGAGCTGCCCGGCGGGCGACGCACGCTTCGCGATGAACGCGTCGTACTGCGGGCGCGGCACGACTTCGACGGTCGCCTTCATGGCCGCGTGCTGGATCCCGCAGAGCTCGTAGCAACGCGCGACGTACGTCCCGGCGGGCGCCTGGAACCACGTCTTGTTCACCCTGCCGGGGATCGCGTCGTACTTGCCGCCGAAGTCGGGCACCCACCACGAGTGGATGACGTCCCACTCGGGGGCGGTGATCCGCTCGTTCACGACCTCGTCGGCAGGAGCGACCATGCGCCCGACCGAGACGGCGCCGTTCGGGTACGTGAACTGCCAGTAGAACTGCGCGCCCTGCACGCCGATGGTCGTCTCGTCGGCCGCAGCCGCCTTCGGCGCGTCCGCGATGCCCGGCAGCTTGTAGAAGACGAACGTGCCGATCGCGGCGAGGAAGAGCACCGGGATCACCGTCCAGATGATCTCGAGCCGCGTCGCGCCGTGGATCTGCGGCCCTTCGTCGGTCCGCGCGCGCTTGCCGCGGCGGTACCTGATGATGAACGCGATCAGCGCTCCCTCGACCGCGATGAAGATCACACCGGTGAAGATCGAGACGAAGATGAACGCGTCGTGGACGCGGTGGGCGTTCGGGGAGTGGGGCTCGCCGGGCAGGAATCCGGCGTTGCCCGCAAGTGCCGCCGGTACGACCACGAGCACGGTCAGGCTCGTGACGAGTGTGGCAAGGCGAGCACGACGCACAGCGAGTGGCATCGTATAGAGCGTGGAATCGGCGAGTCAGGTCGAGCTGCCCGAGGGCATCACCGGTCCGTTCCACGTGTTCGTGAACGGCGTCGAGCAGCACGCCGGGACCGACTTCGAGCAGGTCGGGTCGACCCTCGTGTTCCGCCGCGAGCTCGCACCCGAAGGCAGGCTCGGCTTCTGGCGCTGGCTGTCCTTGTTTCTCGGCGTGGCGGGCACCTACCGCCGAAACGACACCGTCGACGTCGTCTACTCGGACGGCGGCAGCCGGCGCGTCGTGACGCTCGCGCCGCACGCGCCCGGCGATCCGTGAGCCTCTAAGCTCCTCGGTCGTGGCGATCGTCGACGAGCGGACTCGTCCCCGCCGGCTCGAACCGCGCTTGCAGCCGCGCCGCGCCCCGCGCGCGGCGAAGGAGATCATCGAGTCGCGCTGGCTCGTTCCGATCGGGTTGCCGGCCCTCGTTCTCCTGTCGCTGTTCCTCCGCTCACGCCAGTTGCATGCCGGCTTCTGGATCGACGAAGGGATCTCGGTCGGCATCTCGCACGAGCACTGGACGTCGATTCCACATCTGCTTCGCGAGGACGGATCGCCGCCGCTCTACTACATGCTGCTCGGCGTCTGGGTGCGCCTCTTCGGCGACAGCGAGGCGGCGACGCACACGCTGTCGCTCGTGTTCGGGCTCGCGTGCGTGCCGCTCGTGTACTTCGCGGCGCGCGCGGTGTTCGGACGCCGCGCCGGCCTTGCCGCTGCCGTGATCGCGGCGCTCGACCCGTTCCTCACGTACTACGCCCAGGAGACGCGGATGTACGAGCTCGAGGCGCTGCTCTCCGTCGCCGTCGCCTGGTCGTATGTCGAGGGGATCCTGCGTGGGCGCCGCTCGTGGACGCCGGTCTTCGTCGTCTCGACCGCCCTCCTCGCCTACAGCCACAACTGGGGTCTCTTCCTCTGTCTCGGTCTCGCGGTCGCGACGTTCGCGTTCGCGCGTGAGCGACTGCGCCTCTTCGGGATCGCCGCCGCAGGGGTTGCCGTGCTCTACGCGCCGTGGCTGCCGACCTTGCTCTCCCAGGCGCGGCACACGGGCGCGCCGTGGTCGACGCGCCCGAGCTTCCACGACCTGTTCCTCTCCGCGGGAACCGTCATCGGCGGCGACGCACCGTACGTCGCGCTCGTGCTCGTCGGTGGTGCGGCCCTCGGCGGCATCGTCCTCCACGAGCGCACACAGGAGCGGCGCGAGATCGCCGCGCTGCTCACCGTGGTCGCCGTCACGGTCGTGGTCGCGTTCGTCGCCTCGCAGATCTCGCCCGCGTGGACGGCCCGCTACTTCGCCGTCATCTTCGGCCCGGTCGTGCTCGTCGCCGGACACGCGATCGTGCGGGCGCGGGGCTTGGGGATCGCGACGCTCGCCGCCCTCGTCTTTCTCTTCGCGGGCTACTCCGTGAAGAACGACAAGGAGAACGCCAAAGGGATCACCGCCGGGACGCTCCCGTATCTGAAGACAGGCGACCTGATCATCTCGACGCACCCGGAGCAGGTGCCGGTGCTGCGCTACTACCTCGGGCCTGGCTATCGCTGGGCGACGACGCTCGGGAAGATGCCCGATCCGCTGATCTTCGATTGGCGCGACGCCGTCTCCCGGTTGAAGGCTGCGAAGGAGCAGCCGACGATCGACGAATTGCTCGCGACCGTGCCCCCGGGAGGGACATTCGTCGTCTTCGAGCCGGTCTTCCGCGACTACCGGGCGTGGCGGGCGCAGTGGACGAAGCTCGTCTGGCGCAAGGCCTCGGACTGGTCGTGGCTCCTGGAGCACGACCCACGCCTGCAGCTCGTCGCGCACATCCGAAGCGACGAGATCGCGCTCAAGAAGAACTACTTCAAGCCGCTTCAGGCGTTTGTCTATCGCCGAAAGCGGTAGCAACGGTACGATCGCCACGGCGCTTGCCCGCTCCCCTCCCCATGGTGAAAGAGATCACGCAGACGACGCTCGTCCTCGGCGGCGGCCCGGCCGGGCTGACCGCGGGGTACCTGCTCGG
>DASXDB010000088.1:0-2069 GCA_036490895.1 Gaiellaceae bacterium | reverse complement strand
GCGACGATCTCGGTGCGGCGGTCGTCGCCGCGGCCGTAGATGGACTTCAGCTCGAGCAGCTCGTCCTTGATCAGCGCGTCGATCTTCTCCTCGGAGCCGAGGAGGTCGCGCAGCTCGTCGATGCGCTCCTGGATGTCCTTGTACTCGTCCTCGACGGACTTCCGCTCGAGCGCGGTCAGCGCGCGCAGCCGCAGCTCGAGAATCGCAACGGCCTGGCGCTCGGACAGGTCGAACTTCGCCTGAAGCCCCTGCTTGGCAGCCTCCGTGTCCGCGGACGCACGGATGAGGGCGATCACCGCGTCGAGGTTGTCGAGCGCGATCAGATAGCCCTGCAGGATGTGCGCGCGCTTCTCCTTCTGACGCAACTCGTGCTTCGAACGGCGCGTGACGATCTCGCGCTGGAAGTCGAGGTAGTGCGTGAGCAGCTCGAGCAGCGAAAGCGTCTTCGGGACGCCGTTCACGAGCGCGACCGTGTTGACCCCGAAGGTCGACTGCAGCGGCGTGTGCTTGAACAGCTTGTTCAACGCCACCTGCGGCACCGCGTCGCGCTTCAGCTCGACCTGGATGCGCATGCCGGTCCGGTCGGAGTGGTCCTGCAGGTCGGAGATCTCCGTCAGCACCTTGTCGTTGACGAGCTCGGCGATCTTCGCGATCACGCCGCTGTCGCCGCCCTTCTTCACCCCGTACGGCAGCTCCGTGACGATGATCGCGCTCTTGCCGCCGCGCAGCTCCTCGATGTGGGCGCGCGCGCGCATCACGACGCGGCCGCGGCCGGTCCGGTACGCATCGCGAATGCCCGAGCGGCCGACGATGATCGCGCCGGTCGGGAAGTCGGGGCCTTTCACGTGCTTCATCAGGTCCTCGACGTTCGCGTCGCGGTTCTCGATCAGCGCGACGACCGCGTCGACGATCTCGCCGAGATTGTGGGGCGGGATGTTCGTGGCCATGCCGACCGCGATGCCGGCGCTGCCGTTGACGAGCAGGTTCGGGAACCGTGCCGGCAGGACCTTCGCGATCTGCTTCGACTCGTCGTAGTTCGGCTCGAAATCGACCGTGTCGGAGTCGAGCTCGCGCAGCATCTCCTCGGCGAGCCGCGCGAGCCGGGCTTCGGTGTTGTGGCTGACGAAGCCGTTCGTCAGGAACGAGTGGTCGTCGCTGTCGACGCGTAGCGAGTACACCGGCTGAACGCCTGCGTCTTCGACCGTGGCGACCTCGGCGTAGTAGTAGTCACCCGTGACGAGCGGCTCGACGACTGCCTTCACCTCGTCGGAGACGATGCGCTCGAGAATTGCCGCGCCGCCTTGCTCCCAACGCTCGATCCGGTCGACGTTGTGGCGGCGCAGCCAGTCCTTGTCGACCCAGCGCGATCCGCAGTCACTGCGGATGTATTCGGCGACACCCGGCACGTGGTCGTGCGAAAGTGCGCGGCTCCCCTTCGGAATCTCTGACAGCTCGCGGTCGAGCTTCGCCTGCTTGGCCCCGAGGAAGCCGATGTTGCGCGCAAAGAGGCGCGCGTCGCGCCGGTTCGTGATCACGACCTTGATCTCGCCCTTCGCGTAGCGACAGAGGCGCGAGACGATCCCGAACTCGAGCAGCAGGAGCTGCACATCCTTCGCGAGTTGCTCGCTGTAGGTCGAGTAGGAAACCTGGATCGTCTTCCGCGGCAGGAGCGACGACGAGCCGTCGCCGGTGAAGAGCGCCTGGAGGAAGACGCGCTTGAACGCCTGCGATCCGCGCCAGACGCGCTCCGGCACTCGCTTCCCTGCACTCCTTGTGCCCTGAAGCTCGGCAAGCGTGCTCGAGAGCAACGGGCCGAGGTTCTGGATGTCGAAGTCCACGTTGTTGAAGCCGGCCCGGCGCTCGGAAACGAAGCCCTCGGACACGAACGCGCCGAGCAGCAGTGCCTCCTGCCGATCGCGCTCGGACAGGTCGACCTGGACTGGACGTGGCGCACGCGACAGCGCGACGCGGTCTCCGGGCCGGATCTCCTCGAGCAGCTTCCAGAGCAGCATCGGCACGCCGGCGACATCGACGAGGCACAACACCGGGTGGTTGAGCGTGCCCTCGAG
>DASXDB010000087.1:0-7520 GCA_036490895.1 Gaiellaceae bacterium | reverse complement strand
GCGACCGGGCGGCGGCGGCCGGTGAGCTCGAGGCGCGGCTCGCGACCGAAGAGATCGTGAGGGTCGACGACCGCGACCTCGCCGCCTATCTCGAAGCCGAGGGCCGGCTCCGCCGCGTCGGCGACGGCTTCGCCGTCTCCCCGTCCCTCCACGACCGCGGGGTCGAGCTCTTGCCGACGCTCCAGCCGATCACGCTCGCCGCGTTCCGCGACGCGCTCGGAGTCGGGAGGCGCACCGCCCAGCTCCTGCTGGAGCGCTACGACGCAGACGGGCTCACGCTCCGACGCGGCGACGAGCGGGTGCTGCGGCGGAGCCGAAACTAACATAGGAGGGAGGGAGAGATGCGCAGGAAGCTGCTCGAGGCGCTCGCCGCGGCGACATTGGGGTCGTGCTCGTGACGGTGGCGACGGCGAAAGAGCTCGACGCGAACACCGAGCCGACGCCGGTCGTGCCGGTGCCCGCACGACGTGACGCTGACGAACCTCGACGGCAGCGGGAACCTGTGCGCCGACTACGCCTGCGTGCGCACGTCGACCGGCGAGCTCGCGTCCTCGCTGATCGCGCCCGCGCGGCCTCGACGGCGAGGTGCACGACGACGGCCGGATCTCGTCGGGTGCGCGTTGGGACATTCGCCAGGCGCTCGGCCACACGAAGGCCGACACGATCATCCTCGACGGCTCGATGAATTTCCCCGCCACGACGACGCCCGACCTCGCGCAGCGCACGGTCAACGCCGCGCAGTCGCTCGACGGCACGTCTGCCGCGAACGCGGTGCGCACCCGTTTCACAACCGCGGCATCCTCTGAGAACCGCATCGCGCCTCCGCCCCTCTACGATCAGTCGTGGAGCGGCGGGGGCCGGTGCCCCAGCGGGTCTTCAAAACCCGTCAGGCGTGGCAGCCCCACGCTGGCTCGGTTCGACTCCGGGGCCGCTCCGCTGACGCACGGGGTCGATCGCCGCATACTTCGCGCTCTTCGCGGTCGTGTACGGCGGCGGTAGCCATTCAGACACCTGGGTCGCCGTGGTGCTCGTCGTGGTATCCGGCGTCTCCGCCCTGTTGGAGGCCATGACCGGCCATCTCGGGGATTCCCGCGAAACCCGGTCCGGCTCAGCGATCTCGCCCCGCGTCGAAGGAGACAGGGTGACCGGCTAGCCTTGGCTTCATGACCGAAGCTGGGGTGGCTTCCAGGCGAGACTCGGAGGCGGCCCCGGTCGGGATCCGTATCGACCCCCTGTTTGCGGCGGCGATTGCGTTCGGTCTGGTGACCTTCGTTGTTCTGGTAGTCGCTTTGCTGCTCGCGATCGCGCTGCCGTTCGGAAACTTCGATGCTCTGGGCCACGGCGTTTGGTCTCGCCTGATTGCCACTCACTGGCCGACCTTCCACTTTGCGGGCTTCGGGGCGGTTAGCTACGAGCGGCCCCTCTTCTACGTCCTTCAGGGCGAGTTGTGGGCGGCCTTCGGCTTCCATCAGTGGCTTGGACGGCTGCTGAGCTACTGCTTCTCGCTCGTCCTTCTTGGGTCCATCGCTTACGTCGCGACTCGCTTCGTGCGATTCGACCGTCGTTTCGCAGCCGCGTGTGCGGCGCTCGTACTCGTGATCGTGACGCCGTTTGAGCAGTACATCGCAGCGGGGATGACCGACATCCCGGTCGCCGCGATGACCGCGGCGACCGCAGCGGCCCTCTTCGGGGCGCGGCCACTCGGCCCCAAGCGATTGGGATTCGTTGCGGGGGCAGCGGCGCTGTCGGTGCTTGCCAAGCCGTCTGCCTTTGGAGCGCTCGCCGGCCTCGGACTGGCCGTCCTCGCCGGCCGTCGCAGTGATCTGCGAGACCGGATACCGGCAGTGGGCGCGCTCTGCCTGGGGACCGCCGTTGGTCTCGTCTATGACGCGTCTCAGGCGTCGTACCTGCACATGAGCCTACGAAGCTTCGTGACCTCCGGCGTCTCGGATGCTCCCTACTACCAGGGTCTCGCGAATGCGGTGCGGCTGAAGACTCTGTCTGACCCATACTGGTTGGGGCCTGACCTGAGATTGGTGCTCGCGTTCGCACTCCTCTACGCGATTCTGCGGCTAGTTGCAGGACACCGATGGTCAGTCGCTCTCGCCCTCGCGCTCGCCTGGACTTGGTCTTTGATCGGGCCGCACTTTTCCGATTCACCAGGGGTCTTTCAAGCCGGCACGACAACTGAGCGGGTGGCGGTAGTCGTGCTCTCACTGACGCTGTTGTTCTCACTCGCGGCTCCGGTAGCAGCCATCCCCGCACGCTTGACGCTCGTCCGGGTGCTTCTTTGGGCGGCACCCGCATTTGCTTCGTGGGCGCGTTTTGCGGTCTACGACACGCGCCTTCTTGCCCCGGTCTGGCCCCCACTTGTGATCTTGCTCGTCCTCGTGCTGACGCCGGCATTCGCGGGTGCCAAGGCGCTCAGATCAATCGTTGTACTCGCGCCCGCAACCGCTCTCGTCGTCCTCGGCTGCTACGCCGCGAATGGCATCAACGGGCTCGGCCCCTCGGGCTGGGCGGAGCTTCGGGACAATGGGGTGTCGGGTCTTACGGATTCCGCCCACTTGCAGAAGGTCGGTCTCGGTGCCGACTTCGCCGCCGAACTCGCCACTGTCGCAGGGCAGATTCGGCCGGGCGATCGCCTCATCTCAGTCGATCAGCGCTTGCGCTTCTACTACGTCGATGAGGTTCACGTCGCGCAGCCCGTCAAGTGCGCCGACCTCGGTGGGCAACGGATCTTCGTCCTGATCGAGGCTGACGAGTTGAAAGCCGTCTACCCACCAAGGGTGACTTCGCCGTCTTACTGGCAGTCCTGCAAGCACCCCCGGTTGACGGAGGTCGGCACGCGGCCGGGCGCATTCGTCGTGTTCTCGGTCGGCCGCCCGCGACC
The DNA here is from genome assembly GCA_036490895.1 of Gaiellaceae bacterium. GTDB lineage: Bacteria > Actinomycetota > Thermoleophilia > Gaiellales > Gaiellaceae > PALSA-600. Next base: position 4,627 of record DASXDB010000087.1, on the reverse strand, counting down.
ACAACCCGGCGGCTGCGGCGCCCAACCGATCACCGGTCTCCTACTCCAATTCGGGCCCACATACCCGACGGCCGCGCCGGCACGCAGACATCTCGAAAAAGTGCTGAGGGCAGGGTTCAAGGGGTCACGGGTGGATCAACTCGGCTGCGCCCTTTATCGCGTCGTCCTTCCCGGACTCCCGAGCAGATTCGTCGGACACCAAGTCATCGCCGAGGCGCACACAGCGAACCTCGAAGCGCATCTGACAGGACCATAAGCGTCGCCGAGATCAGACGCGGCGGGTCACCGGGTTCGCGGGCGGGACACCGACGGCTGGCCTCGGGGAGCGTGTCGCGCCAGAAACCTGCGACGCATCGCGCTGACCTGACCGTTTCGTACCGGATCCGATCCGGAACGGCACGGTTTCCCGCACCGTCACTTGTTACTGAGTCTCGGAACGCGCTGCTAGCCAGGGAGGGTGACGGTGATCGTCGTCGTTTCGCCGGGCAGCTGAACCGTCGTCACGACGGTCTCGGTCTCGGTGACCGTCTCGGTTTGCGTGTCGGTCTCGGTCACCGTGTCCGGAGGAAGCGTGACGGTGTGCGTCTCGACCGTCGTCACCGGCACCGTCACCGTGCTCTGCTTGTTGACGACGACGGTGCTCTGGTTCGTCACCGTCTGCGAGTTCGTCACGACGCTCGTCTCGGTCTTCACGGTGGGGACGAGCCGCGTCTCGGTGATCGTCTTCGTCTTCCCGTTGACGCGGATCGTTCGCTTGTGGATGACCGGGACGTAGCGGACGACCTTTTTCGTCACGTAGCGGAGACCGCCGGGGGTCGTGACGATGCGCGTGTCGACCGACGTCGCCCACGCGGTGCTCGAGTGCACGATCGTCTTGCGGATGACCACGGGAACACGCTTCACGACTGTTCGGCCGTGCTCCTTGACCGTGATGATCTTCGAGATCGTGGTCTCGCGGACGTACGAGGCGCTCCGCGCCGCGCTCGCTCCCGCGAGGTGACCGGACGCGAAGTACCCGCCGATCAGCAAGACGGCCGCCAGGAGGACTGCAGCCATGTACTTCGCATCGGCGGGGACGTGCGAACGCCACCACCAACGCCAGAACCCGAAGGTCCGCCAGTTGTCCCGGATCATCTCCCCCGACTCCCTCCCCAGGTGCCGTCGTCACACCGTAGCCGCAATTCCCAGCGTGTCTCCCAGCCTTCCGGCTAGGGAAGAGTGATGAGCGGCACCGTGACGGTGACGGTCGAGGTGACCGGCGGCTCCATCACCGTCTGAACGACGGTCTGCGTACGAGTCGCGGTCTGTGTCTGCGTCACCGTCGCCGGCGGAAGCGTCACCGTCCGGCTGTCCGTGACGACGTTCGTGACGCTGTCGCGCACGGTGCTCAGCCGCACGAGCGGCACGGTCCGCACGGAGCCGACGGTGGTGAGGTGGCTTGCTCCCTTTTGCGTCACGACGCGCGTCTCGACAACGGTGCCGAACGCCGTGCTCGGGCGTTCGACGGTCTGTGAGACGACGACCGGCACGCGCCGCACGCTCGTCGTCCCGTGGCCCTTGACGGTGACGACTCTCTGCACCGTCCGTACGATGACCGCCCCGCTCGCGACGCGCGGCCCGCGCACGCCGCCGGAGGCGAAGTAGCCGCCGACGAGCAGCAGCGGTACGACGAGCACCAACGCCAACAGCTTCGTCTCGACGGGCACGCACGTACGCCACCACCAGCGCCAGAAGCGCGGGTTGCTCCAGTTCTCACTGATCATCCCCGCCCAACCTCTGTCCCGTCCCCGATCGGTCGAAACCCGGTTACCATGCCGCGCCGATGAGGGCTCTCGCCGTCTGGGTCGCGGCGCTCGTGCTCGTCCCCGCCGCGGCGGCGAGCACGCCGCTCGGCGACCTCGCCGTGCACGACGTGCGGCTGCAGGTGAACGCGAACGGCAAAGCGCTGCTCACCTACCGGCGCAACGGCGGGCGGCTGCGCAGCGTCCTCGTGTGGGGCGCGATCAACGCGCGGCCGCCGGCGACATCGGCGCCGCAAGTCGCATTCCACTTCGACTACTCAGGCGGCCTCGTGAGCCTCGGACATTTGGCGGCGCCGCGCTTCGTGAACCGCTGCTCGCCCTACGACGGGCCGCCGCTCCCCGACCTCGTAACCGCCTGTAAGGCGCCGGACGGAACGTACTGGGCGGTGCAGGCCTGGCGCCGGCTGCTGCCGATGCGCGGGTTTGCGCCGTGGTTGCCGAACCAGGGCAAGCTCGAGTTTCACCTCTCGCACTGGTCAGGCCCGCTCGCGCAACTCGAGGTGTCCCAGAACTGGACGTACCACGGGCGCTGGCAGGGAATTTTCGGACGGCTCACGTACCTCGGGCAGCCGGTCTTCGGCCACCACACGCCGTCGGCGACGCGCCGTGACCCGTATGCGCGGTTCGTCTACATCGACGCACACGACTCGATCTACGGGGCGGGCTGGCGGCACGACACGGCGATCGTCACGCACAGCGGCAGTGGAGCCTTCTGTTACAGCTTCGTCCCGCAGGCGCCGCCACCGGGATACCCGGATCGCGGTCCGCGCGGGCCGGCGATCGGCGATGCTCACCGCGTGACAGTGCTCGGCCCCGGCGTGACGCCGGACGTGCAATGGATCGGACGATCGCTCGGCGCCTATGACCCTGCACAAGACGCGATGTTCAACCGGCTGTTCGACCAGCTCGTCGGCCCGTCCGACGGTGTCTGTACGAAGGAGCGCTGATGGCAAGGGCGATCGCAGCTGCGCTGACGCCGCTCCGCGAGGACGGCACGGCACTCGACCTCGACGCACTCGACCCGTACCTCGCGTTCCTCGCCGACCACGGCATCGACGGAGTGCTCATCGCGGGCACGACCGGCGAAGGCATGAACCTGGCACTCGACGAGCGCAAGGCCGTGCTCGAGCGCGCCGCGCGGGGGCCGCTGCCGGTGATCGCGCACTGCGGAGCGCAGACGACGGCTGCGACGGTCGCGCTCTGCGAGCACGCGACAGCAACCGGAGTCGACGGAGTCGCCGTGATCGCGCCTCCGTACTTCATCCTCGACGAGGAGTCGCTGCTCGCGCACCTCACCGCTGCAGCGCGGGCCTGCGCGCCGACGCCGTTCTACGCGTACGAGCTGAAGGCGGCGTCCGGCTACGCGATCCCGCCGGTCGTGATCGAGCGGCTGCGGGACGCGGTCGACAACCTCGTCGGGATGAAGGTGAGCGACTCCCCGTTCGAGAACGTCGCGCCGTACATGCTCGACGGCCTCGACGTGCTCGTCGGTGCGGAGTCGCTGATCGGCGAGGGGCTCGCCGCGGGGGCGGCGGGCGCGGTCTCCGGCCTCGCCTCGGCCTTCCCCGACGTGGTGGTCGACGCCGTGCGCAGCGGCGACTCGACGAAGGCGGGCGCGCTGCGCGCGCAGATCGAAGGGTTCCCGCGGCACGCGGCGCTCAAGGAAGTCGTGCGGGCGCGCGGCGTGCCGGTCCAGCCGGACGTGCGCCCACCGCTCCGCGCGCTCGCCGACGCCGAGCGCAGCGAGCTGCTCGGCTCAGTCCTCCTTTAGCTCGTCGATCGCGGCCCGCGCACGGGCATGGACGTCGGCGCGGCGATCCTCGACCGGCGGCTCGGTCTGCGGCTCCGCCTCGGGCGCGGGCTCCTCGACGCGTGTCTCGTCGAGCTTCGCGCGCAGGTCGTCCGCGGGCGACGGCCCGACCGGCGCCGTCGACCGGCGGCGGAGGAGCGCACGGAGCCCGAGCCCGCCGAGCAGGAGAGCGAGAAGGCGCTTCATTGCGACGATTCTAGTGCGGAACGCTGCTACACTGCCGCGGCTTCTCGCCCAGTCCGTCGCGCCGTCACACCCGAAGCGGCGTCCAGGAGACCGGGCCGACTCAGACCGTGGGAAGGAGACATTCGGGCGTGAACGAGTACGAAGTCATGCTGTTGCTGGACCCGGAGCTCGCCGAGGAGCGGGCCAACGAGATCATCCAGCGCGTCCGCGACGGCGTCGAGGGCGCGGGCGGCAAGTGGGACGGCCACGAGCCGTGGGGCCGTCGCCGGCTCGCCTACGAGATCAAGCACAAGGGCGAGGCGGTCTACCACCTCCTGCTCTTCACCTGCCCCGTCGAGACGCTCGACGAGATCACGCGCGTGCTGAAGATCACCGACGGCGTCATGCGCCACGGCGCGTATCGCCGCGTCCAGGGGTCGACACACCAGAAGGCGCCCGCGCAGGCGCCGGCGCCCGCGCCTCAAGCAGCCGCGGCCGCTTCCGCCGATGACAGCGACGGGGCGTCGGAGTAGCCTGGGGCGACCCGTAGGAGAGGAGCGAGAACCATGGCCGCAAACATCAACCGCGTCGTGCTCGTCGGGAACCTGACCAAGGATCCCGAGCTGCGCCAGACCGGCGGTGGCACACCCGTCTGCTCGCTGCGTATCGCCGTCAACACGCGACGGCGCGACGAGGCCGGGCAGTGGGGTGACAAGCCGAACTACTTCAGCGTCTCCGTCTTCGGCAATCAGGCGGAGAGCTGCTCGCAGTACCTGTCGAAGGGCCGCCCGGTCGCGATCGACGGCCGCCTCGAGTGGCGCGAGTGGCAGGCGCAGGACGGCTCGAAGCG
>DASXDB010000086.1:0-1877 GCA_036490895.1 Gaiellaceae bacterium | reverse complement strand
GTTCAGGAACACGCCGTCGGGGTCGAGCGAGGCGCGCAGCGCGAGAAAGTCGGCAGCGCGCGGGTAGCGCTCGAGCAGCTGTTCGCGCGTGAGGAAGTGCAGCTTTCCCCAGTGCACGCGCGCGTCGAACTCGCCGAGCAGACGGTCGACGTCACGCAAGTACGGCCAGTAGTCGGTGCCCGGTGTTCCGGAGACGGAGATCACGACGGTCTCGCGCTCGTAGCTGTGCGACAGCCACGCCTCCTCGGCTCCGACTGTGCGCACCTCCATCGGGAACACCGAGGCCGGAAGGCTGGCGAGCATCAACTCACGCATCGCCGCGAGCGCTTCGCGCCCCCGCTCGAACGGGACGAAGTACTCGAGCTCGTGGAAGTTGGGCTCGTACACCATCGGGTAGATGCGGAACGCGGGACCGATACGGCGGTAGGGCTCGCCGCTGTCCGGAACGTCGTCGCCGACGGCGTCGTAGATCTTCACGTGGCAACGATCCGCGAGCGACACGCCGGGCTCGCCGAGGCCGTAGAGCTGAGCGGAGTCGTCGGACGGCATCCAGAAGAACGAGTAGTGGCGGTGCTGGCGCGCAAGCTCCTCGAACTGCTCCCACGCGTCTCCCCACGACCAGTGGTCGACCTGCTCGCACAGCCGGTACGCCTCGGCCACCTCGAGCTCGACCTCGGTGATCACGCCGAACGACCCGACGGCGACCTGCGCGGCGTGCAGCAGGTCACCGTCGGTCGCTTCGACGACATCGCCGCTCGCGGTCACGATGCGCAGCCGTCGCACCGACGAGGAGAAGCTCCCGTACTCGAGACCCGAGCCGTGCGTCGCCGTCGAGATCGCGCCGGCGATCTGTTGGGCGACGATGTCACCCTGATTCGCAAGCCCGAGGCCTTCGGCCCAGAGCGGCTCGCCGAATTCGCCGATCGTGGTGGCCGGGCCGACGACGACGCGGCGCGCGTCGGTATCGAGAGAGCGGATTCGCGGGAGCTTCGTCAGGTCGAGCAGCAGCCCGTCGGTGACGACCACGGGGGTGAAGGAATGACCCGCCGCGGCGACGCGGACGCCGAGTCCGTCACGCGCCGCGGCCGCAACGACGTCGCAAACCTCGTCTTCGCTCTCGGGCGACGCCGTGCGCGCCGGCTCGCAGCTCTGGTTCCCGACCCAGTTCCGCCACATGGTCGGGAGACCATCTCACGTCGCGGCGGAGAACGAGAAGCGGCCGCGATCAGGCAGCCGAAGGCGCCAGACCCAGAGCCGCCCGAACCCGCTCGGACAGCACGAGGTACTTCTCGTACCGGTGGTAGCGCGGGTGCGCCGGGTCGAACACCGCCGGCCGACGGCTTACTCCCGGCTCGCCGATTACCTCACCCCTGACGAACTGCTCGCGCGTCAGGTCGATCTCGACACCCGAGGACAGGCGGTTCCACATGTGCGCCTCGACACGCTCGCCGTCGAGGAAGACGTCGGCCGCGAGCACGTCACCGCCGAGAAGGTCATGGACGATGAGCGTCGTGATGTCGCACTGCCCGCAACTCGGGTTGTCGGGCGTCCAGTCGTTGGACTCGTCGGCGGTGTCCAGGGTCCATGCACCACGAATCGCAGCCTCGAGCTGGGTCAGCGTGAACGTCACCGGCTTAGCCGCGGCCGATCAGCTCAATTCTGTAGCCGTCCGGGTCGCGAACGAAGCAGAGAAAGCTGCCGCCCTCGCGCACCTGGTACGGCGGCCGCTCCGGCTGGATACCCTGCTCGCCGAGCCGGGCAAGCGTGCCGTCGAGGTCGTCGACGCCGATCGCGATGTGGCCGTAGCCGGTACCCAGCTCGTAGGTTCGGCCGTCGTGGTTGTACGTCAGCTCGAGCACCGACTCGGAGGCGCCGAG
>DASXDB010000085.1:0-4215 GCA_036490895.1 Gaiellaceae bacterium | reverse complement strand
GATCCGCGCGACGGCCAGAAGCTGGCGCGCCTCGAGAAGCTGAACGGCGAGCACGGGATCTGGGAATGCACCCGCTGCTATTTCTGCAACGAACGCTGCCCGAAGGGTGTCGACCCGCGCGACGCGATCGCGAAGCTCGGCGCCGAGTCGGTGAAAGAGGGCATTGATCGCGACATGGGCGCCAAGCACGCGAAGTGGTTCGTCACGTCGGCGAAAACGACCGGCTGGCTGCGCGAGACCGAGCTCGTTCCGAAGACGCAGGGCGTCGTGGCGGCGATCAAGCAGACGAAGTTCGCCCTCGACCTCGCGGTCAAGGGAAAGGTGCCGCCGCCGTTCCCGCCGCACGTCGCCAAGGACGTCCGCGAGGCGAGGCGCCTGTACGACCTGACGGTGCGCGAGTCCGGTCGCCGCGGCTACGACGGGATCGTCCAGGGCGAGCACGCGCTCGCGCGCCTGGCGCACGGTCACTCGGGCGAGGAGACGCTGGAAGAGATCTACGAACGGCCCGGCGCGTTCACGAGGCCGTACCTCCCGGACGACGCCGACGCCGCATGAAGAAGGTCGCGTACTACAAGGGCTGTCTCGCGTCGCTCTCGGCGAAGGAGCTCGACTTCGCGACGCAGGCGCTCGCGCCGAAGGTCGGCCTGGAGCTGATCGAGCTCGAGTCCGTCACCTGCTGCGGCGCCGGCGACATCCACGAGGCGGAGCCCGACTACTACCTCCACCTCAACGCACGGATCCTCTCCTACGCCGCCGCGGAAGGCGTCGACACGCTGCTGACGGTGTGCAACGTCTGCACGCTGAACCTCCGTCAGGCGAACTTCGTGCTGATGGGCGACTCGGAGGTGCGTGCGCGCGTGAACGAGAACCTCGTCTCGGTCGGCGTCCCCGCCTACGAGCGCGACATCGACGTCCGCCACCTCCTCTGGGAGATCGCCGACGGCGAGGGATACGAGCTCCTGAAGACGGCCGCGCACCGGGGCCTCAAGGGCCTGAAGGTCGCTCCGTTCTACGGCTGCCAGATCCTGCGGCCGTCGAAGATCAACGGCTTCGAGGATCCCGACCGGCCATGGTCGCTCGAGCGGATCATCGAGGCATGCGGCGGCGAGGCGATCGACTACCCCGCGAAGATCAAGTGCTGCGGCTTCCCGATCATCCAGGCGCGCGAGGAGACGGCGCTGGGCGAGCTGATCCAGCCGATCGAGCAGGCGTACGAGGCAGGCGCGGACGCGATCGTGACGCCGTGCCCGCTGTGCCACCTGTCGCTGGACGCCTGGCAGTCGAAGCTGAAGGCCGCGACGGGACGTGACTTCAACATGCCGATCCTGCATCTGTCGCAGCTCGTCGGCGTCGCCGCCGGAGTCGAGGAGGCGGAGCTGAAGTTCAAGCGGCACGTCGTCTCGGTGAAGCCGGTCCTCGAGAAGCTCCAGATCTGACCTTTCTCTGGATCGTCGTCGCGCTCGCTGCGCTCGTCGTCGTATACGGCGCGCTCGAGGCGGGCTGGGTGCGGCTGCGCACGCTCGAGCTTCGCATCGACGGGTTACCGGCCGAGCTGGACGGCGTCCGGATCGCGCACCTGTCCGACTTTCACCTCGGAGTGCCGTCGCTCGGCGAGCGCGCGACGGCCCGCGCCGTCGAGTGGGTCGCGAAACGGCGTCCGGACTTCGTGTGCATCACCGGCGACCTCGTCTCGCGCAGCCGAGGGGAGGCGCGTCTCGCCGAGCTTCTCCGGCAGCTGCCCGAGGACACGTACATCGTGCTCGGGAACCACGACTTCGCAATCTCGCGCGACCCGTTCTCGCAGCCGGTGCAGCTGGTGGAGCTCCCGCGCGGCCGTCTTCTCTCGGACGAGGCCGTCGAGCCGGTCGCGCGGGGCGTGCGGGTCGAGGTCGCCGGGGTCGACCCGCGGTCGTGGCTCGCGAAGCGCGCGAGCGGCTTCGGGCCTGCCGAGGCGCCCTTCAGGCTCCTCTTGTGCCACTTCCCCCGCGTGCTCGACCGGGTCGAGGACGGGCGCTGGCACCTGATCCTCTCGGGCCACCTGCACGCAGGCCAGATCGTCCTGCCCTACGGCCGCCGGAACCGGCTCCTGCTCGCGCATCCGCGCTCGGCCTACCGCGACGGGGTGTACCGGCGGGGCTCGACGACGATGCACGTCTCGCCCGGGCTCGGGACGACGTTCGTGCCGTTCCGGTTCTTCGCCCGCCCGGAGGCGACCGAACTGGTTCTACGATCTACGGGATGACCGGCGACAGCGTTATCTCTGCCGATGTCCTCGCGCGGTACGCCGCCGATGCGGCCGCCGAGGTGCCAGGCGTCCACACGAAGCAGCGCCGGGGCGCCCGCGTCGCGGGCAGCGAAGTCGAGGTGCATCTCGTCGTCGACTACGGAGCGGACATCCCGCAGGTCGCCGCCGAGGTGCAGCACCACGTCGTCCTCTACCTCCAGCGGATGGCCGACCTGAGGCCGACCGCGGTGAACGTGGTCGTCGACGACGTCCAGAGGTAACACGTGCCGCCGCATCTCACCGGACTGACGAAGCTGACGCTCGAGACGGCGCCGACCGTGTGCCATGAGTGCATCTGGTGGCAGACGCGCGGCCGCCGCACGACCGACAAGGGCCGCTGGATGGAGAAGATCGAGCTCGACTTCGGCGCGTGGGGCACCGTGTACTACGACTCCGACCGGCGCGTACTGGGCTCGATGCAGTACGGGCCTGCACAGGCGTTCCCGCGCGCGTACGAGTTGCCGGGCGGGCCGCCGTCGGACGGATCGATCCTCGTCACGTGCGCGTACCTCGTCGACCCGTCGAGCCCGTGGGTGCTGCAGTCGCTCTTCCTCGCAGCGATCGGCGAGGCGCGGGATCGCGGCGCGTCGTGCCTCGAGGCGTTCTCGTATCGCTACGCCGAGCGCGAGTCGAGCTACGAGCGCTTCCGCGTGCACCGCACCGTGTTCCCGCAGGACTTCCTCGCCGACTTCGGCTTCCAGGTCGTGCGTTCGGCCGGTCGGGTCGGGTTGTCGCGCCTCGAGCTCGGCGGTCTGCAGCCGGTGGAGGAGGGGAGACGCGAGAAGGTCCTCGCGGTCGTCCGGAGCGCGTTCGGCGTGCCCGAGCGCGAGCCGGTCCCGGCGCCTAGGCCCTGAGGCGCGCGAGCGACTCCCGGAGCGCGTCGTCGGTGTCGAGCCCAGGACCGCCCGAGTGAGGCAGCCCGCCGATCTCGAGGATCACCGGCACGTCATCGAACGTGCGAACGGGCCCGAGGTCGACGCTCCCGCGGCCGAGCGGGAGATGGTGGTTCGTCTCCGGTAACGGCGTGTCCGACACGTGGAGGAGCGTGATGCGCTCGCGCAGCGCGAGAAATCGCCCGACGTCGTCGGAGCCGGTGTGGTTCACGTCCCACACGAGGCCGAGCCCCGGCACGGCTTCGAGCAGCACCTCGACATCGCCCGGCTCGACGAGCAGCCGATGGCCCGGCGCGTTGTGCTCGACGGCGAAGATGAGGCCGGCGTCGTCCGCGACCGATAGCGCCTCGGTGAGGTCGGGAGCGAGCTGCGGTGCCGCCTCGCTCGAGCCGACCGGATGGACGTGCACGCGCAGAAACCCGATCGCCTCGATCGCGGGCAGGTTCGCGCGCAGCGCGCGGGCGAACGTCCCCGGCTCGCCGTCGTGCCGCACGAGCATCTCGAGCACCGGCTCGAGCCCGTTATCGTCGAAGAGCGCGCCGAGCTCCTCGGGGTCGATTCCGAGCTCGTCGCCGATCTCGCCGGGGCGGTCGCTGCGGATCTGCACCGTGTCGAAGCCGGCCGACGCTGCGAACGCGAGCTCAACAGCGGCCGGCCGCCAGTTGCCGCCGGTGAGGCGGCCGAAGAACCGCCCCAGCATCCCGATGTCCATCAGGGGCGTTCCTACGCGGCGAGACGCTCGCGTGACAGGACGAGCTGCGCGATCTGGATCGCGTTCAGCGCGGCGCCCTTGCGAAGGTTGTCGCACGCGAGAAAGAGCGCGAGGCCGCGCTCGACCGTCGGATCGCGCCGGATGCGACCGACGAGCACGTCGTCGCCGCCGGCCGCCTTGCCGGGTGACGGGAAGTCGTCGAGCTGCACCGACGGTGCGGCGCCGAGGATCGCCTTCGCCTGCTCGGGCGTCAGCTCGTCCTCCGTCTCGAGCCACACGGCCTCCGCGTGGCCGACCAGCACCGGCACTCGAACGCAGGTCGCCTG
>DASXDB010000084.1:0-1583 GCA_036490895.1 Gaiellaceae bacterium | reverse complement strand
CTCCTGCTCGGCGGTGCGCTCGAACGACGGGTCGCCGATGTGGTCGGACGCCCAGCGCGGCTGCGGCAGCAGCTCGGGCTCGAAGACGACGTCGAGGCGCTCGTCGACCGAGCGGAGGCGTTCGACGAGCTCGGGCTCGAGTGGTGTAGCGATCACGATGCGGGGCATCCGTCAGGATCTTGCCGATGACGCTGTATCAGGGACCGGCCTTCCGCGTCGAGCGTCGCGATGGGCGCGACGTCGTCGTTCACGCGCCGGTGGCCGCGGTGATCGCTCTCGACCACGACGACCGGCTGACGCTGGTACGCCAGCATCGCGTTCCCGTAGCTGCCAGCCTGCTCGAGCTGCCGGCCGGGTTCGTCGACGCGGACGAGTCGCCCATCGAGGCCGCGCAGCGGGAGCTGGCCGAGGAGACCGGTCTCCACGCCGGCGAGTGGGTCGAGATCGGGACGTTCTTCACCTCGGCGGGGTTCACGGACGAGCGGGTGCACCTCTTCCTCGCGACCGGGCTCGAACCGGGAGATGCCGCCCCGACGGAGGACGAGGAGCTGGAAGCCGTTCGTGTCCCGCTGACGGACGTGCCCGGGCTGATCGACGAATGCCGGGACGCGAAGACGCTGATCGGGCTGCTGCTTCTGAGCCGCTACCGCCGTCTGTAGGCTTGCCCGCGGCATGAGGATCGGTGTCGCCAAAGAGATCAAGTCGGACGAATATCGCGTCGCGTTGACGCCCGCCGGAGCCCTCGAGCTCAAGAACCGCGGGCACGATGTCGCGGTCGAGCAGGGGGCGGGTGTCGGCAGCTCGTTCTCGGATGCCGACTACGAGCGCGTCGGCGCCCGCATCGTCTCGGTCGACGAGGTGTGGGAGGGCTCCGAGCTCGTCCTCAAGGTCAAGGAGCCGATCGAGCCGGAGTACCGGCGCCTCCGCGAAGGCCTCGTCCTCTTCACGTACCTGCACATCGCGGCCGACGAGCCGCTCACGCGCGCGCTCATCGATTCGGGGATCGCGGCGGTTGCGTACGAGACGGTCGAAGTGGGGCGGTCGCTGCCGCTACTCGCGCCGATGTCGGAGGTCGCGGGCCGGCTGGCGCCGCAGGCCGGCGCGTACTTCCTCGAGAAGCCGATGGGCGGCCGCGGGCTGCTGCTCGGCGGCGTGCCGGGCGTTGCTCCCGGCAAGGTCGTGATCGTCGGCGGGGGAGTCGTCGGCTACAACGCGGCCGTCATCGCGCTCGGGTTCGGGGCGCAGGTGACGATCCTGGAACGGTCGATCGACCGCATGCGGCACCTCGAGGAGGTGCTCTCAGGGCGCGTGACGCTGCTGATGAGCTCGAGCCTCCAGGTGGCCGCCTCGATCGAGGACGCCGACCTCGTGATCGGCGCCGTCCTCATCCCGGGCGCCGTCGCGCCGAAGCTCGTGACACGCGAGATGATCTCCTCGATGAAGGAAGGCGCCGTCGTCGTCGACGTGGCGATCGACCAGGGCGGCTGCTTCGAGACGTCGCATGCGACCACGCACGCCGATCCGGTGTACCTCGTGGACGGCGTCACGCACTACTGCGTGGCGAACATGCCGGGCGCGGTCCC
>DASXDB010000083.1:0-5529 GCA_036490895.1 Gaiellaceae bacterium | reverse complement strand
CGTCACGCTCGCGTTTGCCGTCGACGACGTCGCCGACGAGGCCGAGAACGCAGCCGAGCTGCTCGGGCTCTACGGCGTCGTTTCGCCGACGAAGCAGTCGTTCGAGCTGTGCGCGCTCCTGGTTCGGGCCGCCAACGAGCTCGCGCTCCTGCTCGGCGAGCTGCGCGACCTGCACGGGTCATCCGATCGGATCCGTGCGATCAAGGAGATCGAAGACGAAGCCGACGACGTGGCGCGTGCCGCGCGAGCGAGCCTGTTCAAGGACGATCGCATCGATCCCGTGATCGTCATCCGTTGGAAGGACATCTACGAGGCATTGGAAGACGCGATCGACGCCTGCGACGTCGCGGCGGCGCGCGTCGGAAACGTCCTAGTGAAGAACGCGTGAGGATTCGGATACGGGGCGCCAAAAACCGCCTCGGAGCAGGAACTATGTGGATGGATGCAGTCGAAGCCCAGTCCACTGCTCTGCGAGCTCCACGCTCATTCCACGTGGAGTGACGGCGCGCTCGGCGTGAGGGAGTTGTGCGACCTGCACGGTCGCCGCGGCTTCGATGTCCTCGCGATCACCGACCATGCGCCGCGCGAGCCACGCGACATCCATGCCGGTAACTACGACGCCTACCTGCGCGCCGTTCGCGCGGAGGCGCTGCGGGCGCGCGAGCTGTACGACCTGCTTGTGATTCCCGGCCTCGAGCTCACCTACGACGACCCGAACCCGCTTCGCGCGGGCCACGCTCTTGCGATCGGGCTGCGGTCGTACGTCGATGTCTCGGCCGGGCTCGATGCCGCGCTCGTCCACGCGCGCGCGGACGGGGCGGCGCTCGTCGCCGCCCACCCGTATTCGCCGGAACAGCTCGTCGGCGCGACGCGCGCCACCGCTGCGTTCGGCGCGCGGCCGGAGCTGGCCGAGCTGGTCGACCGCTATGAGCTCTTCAACCGACACACCCTGTTCGCGTGGGTCGCGAGCGCAGGGCACGCGACGGTCGCAAGCGGCGACTTCCACCGACTGGAGCACCTCGCCACCTGGAAGACGCTCATCCCGTGCCCGAAGAGCGAGCCGTCGGTCGTCGCCTACCTCAAGTCGGCTCGCCCGGCGTACCTCGTCCGGCTGGAGGACGAAGCGCGCGCGGCGGCCTAGTGCCAGACGACCAAGATCAGGACGGTCGCGACTCCGAGCACGACGCCGGCGGCCGTGAGCGCCGAGATTACGCGGCCGGCGAGCGGGGCGAACATCCCACGATCCAGCGCGCGCTCGACGTCACGTGTCCGGATGTATCCGGCGGCGATGAACGCGACCCCAAGCAGGCCGTAGCCGACGCCGAGCGCCTCGTACGGCCAGTGCGGGCCGCTCGCCACCGAGGGCACGAGGCGTCCGACGCCCACGCACACTGCGAGTGCCGTCAGGCCGGTGCGCCACCAGGCGAGGTAGGTCCGCTCGTTCGCCAGCCGCGTTCGGCGCGTCGCGTCTTCGACTCCGGGCTCGGACATGTGCGACCAGGCTACGGGGTCCGGCGCCGGACTTACGCCGGATGCGAGGCGTCGCTGAACTCGCGGAACTCGCCGGTGACGAGGTACGCGACCTGCTCGCCGATGTCGACTGCGTGGTCGCCGATCCGCTCGACGCACCGCGAGACGACCAACATACGCAGGCCGTATTCGCGCTCGGCCGGCGAGTCGCCGAGCGAAAGCACGTCCTCGGTGGCGTTGCGGTTCGCGCGGTCGATCAATTCGTCGAGCTCGACGAGCGTCTCCGCCTTGTCCGCGTCGCGCGTCGCGAACGCGTCCATGGCGACGCGGATCATCTGCTCGCACCGCTGGCCCATGTCCTCGATCGACCGGTTGATGCCGTCGTCGGACACGCCCAGGTCGCCCATCAGCTTCGTCAGCTTGGCGACCGTGACGCAGTAGTCGGCCATGCGCTCGAGGTGCAGGTTGACGCGGAGAACCGCCAGGACGAGACGCAGGTCGGCTGCGACAGGCGTCTGCCGTGCGAGCAGGGATTGCACACCGGTCTCGATCGCCATGTACCGGCGGTCGACCTCGTCGTCGAAGCTGATCACCTCGTCGGCGAGCTCCTCGTCGCCCCGTGCGAGCGCGTTCAGCGACGAGCGGAGCGCGCGCAGGACGAGGTCGCCCTCTTCCTGCAGCGCCGCTTCCAGCTGGGCGAGCTCCTCGGTGAACGAGATCCTCATCCGAAGCGTCCCGTGACGTAGCCCTCCGTTCGCTCGTCGGACGGCTGCGTGAAGATCTTCTCGGTCGCGTCGTACTCGACGAGGATCCCGTTGCGCGATCCGTCGTCCTTCACGTCGAGGCTGAAGAACGCGGTCATCTCGGCGACGCGTGCAGCCTGCTGCATGTTGTGCGTGACGATCACGAGCGTGTAATCGCGCTTGAGTTCGTGCATCAGGTCCTCGATCGCCGAGGTCGAGATCGGGTCAAGCGCCGACGCCGGCTCGTCGAGCAGGATCACATCCGGTTGCACGGCGATCGCCCGCGCGATGCAGAGACGCTGCTGCTGTCCGCCCGACAGGCCGAGCGCCGATTTCTTCAGGCGGCTCTTCACCTCGTCCCACAGGGCAGCACCCTTGAGCGCCTGCTCGACGCGCCCGTCGAGGTCGTCCTTCATCCCGAGGATGCGGAGTCCGTACGCGACGTTGTCGTAGATCGACTTCGGGAACGGGTTCGGCCGCTGGAACACCATGCCGATGCGCCGGCGAACCTCGATCGGGTCGACGTCGCGGCCGTAGAGGTCAACACCGTGGTACAGGACCTGCCCGTCGACACGCGCGCTCGGCACCAGGTCGTTCATGCGGTTGAGGCAGCGAAGAACGGTCGACTTCCCGCAGCCCGACGGCCCGATGAGTGCCGTGATCGCGTTGCGGTGGATGCTGAGCGCGACGTCTTTCACCGCGACCGCAGTGCCGTAGCGCACCGTCAGGTCGGAGATGTCGAACACCGTCTCGCGTGGGATCGCCGAGGAGTCCTTCTGCGGGATGGAGATCGACGCCACAGTGCTCACCTTAAGGAGTCTCCCGACGAGTTCGGCGGCTGGGGGTACATGCCGTGTGAACGTCGTGTGTCGAAGTGGTGACCGGGCCTCCGCCCGGGCTCGGGCGCTGGAATGCTGGCGCGCGTGGAAGCCGCGTCCGTCCCGGCAGGGTCGCTCCCGCGCACGCGGCACGCCGGCGACCGCATCGGGGACGCCCTGCTCTACGGACTGACCGCGCTCGCCGCGATCCTCGGCGTTCTCGTCGTCTTCGCAATCGTCTGGCGCGTCGCCGACGGCGCGTGGCCGGCGATCAAGTTCTTCAAGCTCGGCTTCGTCTACCACAACGTGTGGAATGTGAATCTGAACGGCGGCACGTTCGGGGCACGCGACCTGATCATCGGCACCGTCGTCACGTCGTTCGGGGCGATGCTCCTGTCCGGGCCGATCTCGATCGCGATCGGTCTCTTCCTGAGCGAGCTGGCGCCGCCGGCGGTCCGGGCACCCGTCGGGACGTTGATCGACATGCTCGCAGCCGTCCCGTCGGTGGTCATCGGCCTCTGGGGGATCTACGTGCTCGCTCCGTTCGACGCCCAGCACGTCGCGCCGGCGATCCATGCGGTGCTCGGCTGGATCCCTATTTTCGGAGGCGACCCGCACACCGAGTCGACCGTGTTCACCGCGATCATCGTGCTGACGATCATGACCATCCCGATCACGTCGTCGATCTGCCGCGAGCTCTTCATCGGTGTGCCGTCCGAGCTCGAGGAGGGCTCGATCGGCCTCGGAGCGACGCGATGGGAGATGGTGAAGACGGTCGTCGTACCCTCGGTCCGCGGCGGCGTCGTCGCCGCGATCATCCTCGGCCTCGGCCGCGCGCTCGGCGAGGCGATCGCAGTGACGCAGGTGATCGGCAACTTCATCCCGATGGGACGCAGCCTGTTCGGGTCCGGCGACACGATTGCGAGCCGGCTCGCGAACCAGTACCAGGGGGCGAGCACGGACCGGCAGATCGCGGCGCTGATCTACCTCGCCCTGGTGCTGCTCGTGATCACGTTCCTCACGAACTACGCCGCGCAGCGCGTCGTCAAGCGCTTCGAGTTCCAGCGCACGGGCGGCGCGTGATGGAGCAGGGCGCCCTGTCGCTCAAGGCGACCGGTCGCGGCCGCAGACGGCTGCTGGTCAACCGGCTCGCCGAGGGGTCGGCCGTGCTCGCTGCGCTGCTGGCGATCCTCGTTCTCGCGATCGTCATCTGGTCGGTCGGGAGCCGCGGTGTCGGCGCGATCAACCTCGACTTCTTCCTGAAGGGGCCGAGCTCCGACTTCTTCGGTGGCGGCGGCGGCATTGCGCCGGCGCTGGCGGGCACGCTCCTGCTCGTCGGCGTCGCGACGATGATCGCGCTGCCGATGGGTGTCCTCACCGCGATCTTCGTGAGCGAGTTCGCGCCGGTCCGGGCAGGGCAGCAGATCCGTCTCTGGCTCGACGTGTTGAACGGCTTCCCGTCGATCGTCATCGGCATCTTCGTGTTCACCCTGGCTGTGAAGACCAAGGTGCCGCTGCTCGGGATCGGACATCACCAGAGCGCGATCGCGGGAGGGTTCGCGCTCGCGGTGATCATGCTGCCGCTCGTCGCGCGCTCCACGATCGAGGTCCTCCGCCTCGTGCCGAACGACTTGCGCGAGGCGAGCTCCGCACTCGGCGTCTCCAAGTGGCAGACCGTGCTCCGTGTGGTGCTGCCGACGTCGTTCGGCGGCATCCTCACCGGGACGACGCTCGCCGTCGCGCGCGCCGCGGGCGAGACGGCGCCGCTTCTCTTCACGTGCGCGATCGCCGGCCAGATCGTGGACTGGAACCCGACGCATTCCGTGCAGTCGATCCCGCTCACGATTTACCTCGACTCGGAGTCGGCAGACCCGGCGTTGCATCAGCAAGCGTGGGCGGCCGCGTTCGTGCTGATCCTCTTCGTGCTCGTGACGAGCCTGACCGCGCGTCTCCTGCTCGAGCGCTCGCGGAAGAAGCTCGGTCTGCAGCGCTAGTAACCACTTCGTCACCCAGTGGTCACACGGCGTCAGCCCACATCGGGCCGCATCCGGGCTGGAATGGCGGCGACACCCCAGGGACAAGGAGAGAGAACAGATGAAAAGAGGGCTCGCCCTCATTGCAGCCGCTCTGGTCGCGCTCGCTTCGGTTGCCGCAGCAGGCGCGAAGAGCAGCGACACCACCATTACCGGTGCGGGCAGCACGTTCGTGCAGCCGCTCGTCGCGGCCTGGACGCCCGCCATCGGCAAGGCGTTCGGCTACACGGTCCAGTACAGCGGCGTCGGCTCGGGAGCCGGCATCGCGGCGATCACGGCCAACCAGGTCGACTTCGGCGCGTCCGACGCGCCACTCAACCAGGCGCAGCAGTCCGCGTGCCCCGATTGCATCCAGATCCCGTGGGCGCTCTCCGCGACCGCGGTCGCCTACAACGTGCCGGGGGCTCCCGCGCACATCAATCTGGACGGCAACACGATCTCGAAGATCTTCCTCGGCACGATCTC
>DASXDB010000082.1:0-2331 GCA_036490895.1 Gaiellaceae bacterium | reverse complement strand
TACAGCTCGGCCGTCGGCTTGGGCCGGCCGTAATGGAAGCCCTGCGCGTTCTGGACGCCGAGCTCGTGCACGACGTCGTCCTGCCCCTGCCGTTCGATGCCCTCGGCGACGAGCCGGGTGCCGAGCGCGGTGCCGAAGCCGACGATCGCGTGCAGCAGCGCCTTGCCGGCCTCGTCCTCGTCGACGGCGGCGGTGAAGCTGCGGTCGATCTTCACGATGTCGATCGGGAGGCGCTGGAGGTAGACGAGCGATCCGTACCCGGTGCCGAAGTCGTCGAGCGCGATCTTGATCCCCTTCGCCCGCAGCAGCGCGAGCCGCGAGTCGACATCGCTCGTGTCGATGACGACGCTCTCCGTGAGCTCGAGCACGAGCTGCGCGGGCGGAAGCTGCGAGAGCTCGAGCGCTTCCTCGACGTGCGACACGAAGTCCGGATGCTGCAACTGACGCGCAGACACGTTGACTGCGATCTCGATCGGCCGTCCCTCGCCGCGCCCGAGCCTCGATGCGTACCTGCACGCCTCGCGCAGCACCCACTGACCGATCGGCACGATCAGTCCGGAGCCCTCGGCGAGCGGGATGAACTCGTCCGGCGGCAGGAGGCCGAGCTCCGGATGCTGCCAACGCAGTAGCGCTTCGTACGCCTCGACCTCGCCGGTGGCGAGCGACACGATCGGCTGATAGTGGAGGCGCAGCTGATCGCGGTCCACCGCGTCGGCAAGCTCGCCGATCCGGCGGAAGCGGATGACCGCGGCCTTGTCGAGCTCGGGGTCGTAGAACGCGAAGCCGAAGCCGGGCTGCGACTTCGCGCGGTACATCGCCGCGTCCGCCTCTTTCAGCAGCTCGGTCGGGTCGTCGCCGACGGAGATGCCGATCGAGGTCTCCACGGACAGGCGCCGTCCTTCGATCTCGATCGGCTCGGCGAGCGCCTCGTGGATCCGCTGGGCGACGATCGAGATGTCGGCTGGATGGTCGACGCGCTCGATGATCACCGCGAATTCGTCACCTCCGAGCCGTGCAGCGGTGTCGGCCGCACGGATCACGGTCTGCAGCCGGTCGGCGAGGGCGCAGAGCACTGCGTCTCCGATGTGATGGCCGAAACGATCGTTCACGCCCTTGAACCCGTCGACGTCGGCGAACAGGATCGCGGTCTTCTCGCCCGGCTGCCGTACGGCTGCGATCGCGCGATCGAGCCGGTCGTTGAAGTGCGCACGATTCGCGAGACCGGTCAGCGGGTCGTAGAGCGCCTGGCGCCGAAGCTGCTCCTCCGCCTCGCGCTCCGGCGAGATGTCGAGCAGGTAGCCCTGGAGGTACATCGGGGTGCCGTCCTCGTCGGAGACGACGACGCCGGCGTCGCGGATCCACACGTAGTGGCCGTCGCGCGCCTTCAGCCGGTACTCGGTGCTGAGCGGCTCGTGCGTCGCATGCGTGTGCTCGTGCGCTTCGAGCACGCGGGTTCGATCCTCCGGATGCAGGAGCTTGACGAACAGGTCGCCGTCGTCGCGCCAGTCCTCGACGGAGTAGCCGAGCAGGCCTTCGATCTGGCGGCTCGTGAAGATGTTGGAGCTCGTCGCGTCCAGT
Source organism: Gaiellaceae bacterium (assembly GCA_036490895.1). Taxonomy (GTDB): domain Bacteria; phylum Actinomycetota; class Thermoleophilia; order Gaiellales; family Gaiellaceae; genus PALSA-600. The sequence continues at coordinate 753 of DASXDB010000082.1, read as the reverse complement.
GCGTCGACGTAGATGACGAGCGGCAGTTGCTCGACGAGCGTGCGGTAGCGCCGGTCGAGCTCGCGGCGCTCACCGGCAGCTGCCTCGCGCTCGAAGACGATGCTCGCGACACCCGCCGCCATCTCGACGACCTCGAGCTCGCGCTCGCTCGGGCGGCGCGGAACGCCGTAGTAGAGCGCGAACGTCCCCACCACGTCTCCGGCCGCATCGAGGATCGGCGTCGACCAGCACGCACGCAGGCCGTGCGCTTCGGCGAGCTCTCGATAGCCGTCCCAGAGCGGGTCCCGCGCGATGTCTTCGACGACGACCGTCTGCTTGGTCGCCGCCGCGGTGCCGCACGAGCCGGCCGTGACGGTGATCGGCACTCCGTCGACAGCGGCGTTGTACGACTCGGGCAGCCGCGGCGCCACATAGGTGTGCAGCGTCTGCTGCTCGCGGTCGACGAGCAGCACCGAGGCGACCGCCCCGGCCGACTGCGACTCGATCAGGTCGACGAGCAGCTCGAGCACCGACCGCGCATCCGCTCCGGCCGCGACCTCCGTCAGGAGCTCGCGCTGCATCTGAAGAAGCGTCAGTACGTGATCCGATGGATCGTGCGCAGGGGCAACCGAAGCCACGCTTCTGCATCGGTGGAAGCTGAGGTCCGCACGTCACCCGGAAGGGTGAGGCGCCGGCCGTTTTCCCGTGTGTGCCGCGACCGTCGCCAGCAACTCGACGATGTCGACCGGCTTCGAGAGGTACCCGTCGAAGCCG
>DASXDB010000081.1:0-5849 GCA_036490895.1 Gaiellaceae bacterium | reverse complement strand
TCCGGATCGAGCTCCGGCTCGTTCCGCACCCGCAGCTCGATCGGATCGATGTCGACTGCACGGGCGAGCTCGTCCATCGCCGACTCGAGCGCGAACATGCCCGGACACTCGCCCGGCGCTCGCATCCACGACGGCGTCGGCACGTTCAGCCGGGCGAGGCGATGCGTCGTGCGCCGGTTCGGCGACGCGTAGAGCATCCGCGTCACCACCGCCGTCTGCTCCGCGAACTCCTGGACAAGCGATGTCTGCTCGACCACGTCGTGCGCGATCGCCGTCAGACGGCCCTCGCCGTCGCAGCCGAGCCGCAGCCGCTGGATCGTCGGCGTCCGGTAGCCGGTCAGCGAAAACATCTGCTGCCGCGTCACCGCGAGCTTCACCGGCCGGCCGACAAGCTTCGCCGCAATCGCCGTCGCGATCACGTGCGGACGCGGCATACCCTTCGACCCGAAACCGCCGCCGACATGCTCCGCGATCACGCGCACGCGTTCGGGCGATAGGTCGAGCGTCTGCGCGACCGTCTGCTGAGTTGGGAACGCGCCCTGCGTCGAGTCGTACAGCGTCAGACCGTCGCCGTCCCACACCGCCGTCGTCGCGTGCGGCTCCATCGCGTTGTTGTGCTCGGCCGGCGTCCGGTACGTCTCATCGAGCGTGAACGCGGCCGCGGCAAGGGCCGCCTCGACGTCGCCCTCCTCGGTGTCGGTCGGGAAGGTCGGGTTGACGACCTTCGGCTTGTAGAGCGTCGGATGGTCGACTCGCAGCTCGATGTCGTGCGGGGCCTCGTCGTAGTCGACGCGCACGAGCCGCTCTGCACCGCGCGCCGCCTCGAGGCTCTCCGCGACGACGACGCCGACGACCTGGCCGCGGTACGACACCCGCGGTGACTGGAGGACCGCGAGCTCGCCCTGCGCGTTCGGGAGCTGCGGCGCGTTCTCAGTCGTGATCACCGCCAACACGCCATCGGTGGCGAGCGCCGCCGACGCGTCCACCGTACGGATCGTCCCGCCCGCGATCGTCGACAACAGGAGCGTCCCGTACGCGATGTTCTCGAACGGATACTCGTACGCGTACCGCGCTCGGCCGCGCACTTTCTCCCCACCCTCGAGCCTGTCGACCGGTGCGCCGAGCACGCGCTCGGTGACGGTCACGCGAGCTCCTCTAGCACGGACACGAGCGTGCGCTTCGCGAGCTCGACCTTGTAGCCGTTGTCGCGCAGCGGCCGCGCCTGCGCGAGCTCCGCCTCGGCGGCATCGGCGAAGCTCGCTCCGCCCCGGATCGCCTCCTCGGCGGCGAAGGCCCGCCACGGCTTGTGCGCCAGCCCACCGAACGCGATCCGCACGTCGCCGTCCCCGTATGCCGCCGCGACCGACACGAGCGCGAACGCGTACGACGCGCGCTCGCGCACCTTCCGGTACCGCGAACGGCGTGCGAACGGCAGCCGCGGCAGCTCGACGGCGACGATCAGCTCGCCCGGCTCGAGCACGGTGTCGCGCGAAGGATCGTCACCGGGAAGCCGGTGCAGGTCGACGGCCGGAATGCGCCGCGTCGTCGTCTCGACCACCGCGTCGAAGGCCGCGAGCGCGACCGCCATGTCGGACGGGTGCGTCGCGACGCAGTGCTCCGACCAGCCGATGATCGCGAGGTTACGGTGCTCCCCCTCCCGCGCCGGGCAGCCCGTGCCGGGCTCGCGCTTGCTGCACGGCTTCGTCACGTCCTGGAAGTACGGACACCGCGTCCGCTGCAGGAGATTGCCGGCGGTCGTCGCTGCGTTCCGAAGCTGTCCGGAGGCACCCGCGAGCAGTGCTTCAGCAAGGGCGGGATAGCGCTCACGTACGAGCCGCGAAGCGGCGAGGTCGCTGTTCCGGACGCCGGCGCCGATCCGGACGCCGCCTTCGGCGGTCTCGTCGACCGAGTGAAACGGCAGGTGTGTGACGTCGACGAGCAGCTTGGGCGTCTCCACCTCGAGCCGCATCAGGTCGACGAGGTTCGTGCCGCCGCCCAGGAACTTCGCGCCCGGTGCGGCTGCCGCCGCGACCGCCTCGTCCACCGACGACGCGCGCGCGTACGCGAACTCCTTCATGCAACTGCCTCGATCGCCGCGACGATGTTCGGGTACGCGCCGCAGCGGCAGATGTTGCCGCTCATCCACTCGCGGATCTCCGCCGGCGAGACGGGAAGCTCCTGCCGCTCGAGGTCGTCGAGCATCCCGGCGGCCGAGCAGAGCTGGCCGGGCGTGCAGTAGCCGCACTGGAACGCGTCGTGATGCACGAACGCGTCCTGAAGCGGATGGTCGAGGCCTTCGACCGTGACCACCTCGCTGCCGGAAACGGCGACCGCGAGCGTCAGGCACGCGTTGACACGGCGCCCGTCGACGAGCACCGTGCAGGCACCGCACTGGCCGTGGTCGCAGCCCTTCTTCGCCCCGACGAGATCGAGGTGCTCGCGGAGCAGGTCGAGGAGCGACGTCCGCGTGTCGAGCGCGAACTCATGCGGCGTTCCGTTGACGCGGAGCGAGACGTCGGCCAGCACGGTCATCTGCGGGCACTACCCCGGCTTCGGCGCGGATAACCTCGCGAGTCGATGGGCGCACGAACGGGGATACGGGTGGGCGTGGTCGGGGTCGGCCGCATCGGCGCGTTCCACGCTCGGTCGCTGCTGTCGCTCGACGCCGTCGAGTCCGTTACCCTCGGCGATCTGGATCCGGCGCGCGCCGCGAGTCTCGCAGCCGAATTGGGCGCCGAATCGGCACCGAGCACGGAAGCGCTCGTCGAGGCCGACATCGACGCCCTCGTGATCGCCGCCCCCACTCCCGCGCACCGGGCGCTGCTGTCCCTCGCCGCCGCGGCGAACATCCCGGTCTTCTGCGAAAAGCCGGTGGCGCTCGACCTGCCCGCGCTCGACGCCGTCATCGCCGAGAGCGAGGCGGCAGAGATCCTCGTCCAGGTGGGTTTCCAGCGCCGCTTCGATGCCGGCTACCGCGCGGCGCGCGAAGCTGTCGCATCGGGCGCCCTAGGAAAAACCCTCGTGCTGCGGGCCGCCACCCACGACCCGAGCCCGCCGCCTGAGGCGTACATCGCAGCCTCCGGCGGCATCTTCCGCGACCTGCACATCCACGACTTCGACGCGATCCGCTTCGTCACCGGCCGCGAGATCGTCGAGGTCTACGCCGACGGCGCGGTCCGCGCCGCACCATGGTTCGCAGACCACGACGACGTCGACGTCGCGACCGCCGTGCTCCGCCTCGACGACGGCACGCTCGCGATCGTGTCCGGCACGCGGCACGACCCGCTCGGCTACGACGTGCGGCTCGAGGTATTCGGGACCAAGGACAGCATCGTCGTCGGGGTCGACGACCACAGCCCAATCCGCTCCGTCGAACCCGGCGCCCCAAAACCAAAGAAGGGATACGCGAACTTCATGGAGCGGTTCGCGGCCGCCTACCGGGCCGAGCTCGAGACGTTCGTCGAGTGCGTCCGCGACGGCATACCGAGCCCCTGCACGCTCCAGGACGCACGCGCCGCGCTCGCGGTTGCGGTCGCCGCCGACCGCTCGCGCGCCGAGCGGGCGCCCGTGCGGGTGTGAGATGGTCTACCCGTAGTCAACTCGGAAGGAGTCGCAGATGAGCGATCGCTCGCAGGATGAACTCGCGACCGACGAAATGACCGTCGACCGTCGCGGCCTGCTTGTGAAGGGTGGCCTCGCAGCGGCAGGGGCGACCTTCCTGGCTTCGCCCGCGGCAGCGTTCGCCAGAGGGGCGGCGGCAGAGGCAGGCACGATCAAGGTCGCCGTCGTGACGCACGGCGACACGGGCTCGTTCTGGTCGGTCTTCAAGCGCGGCGTCGACCAGGCGGCGAAGGATCTCAAGGGCCGCGGTGTCAGCGTCACGCAGGTCTACGCGAACAACGACGTCGCCAAGCAGGTGGCCGGTCTGAACGCCGCGATCGCAGCCGGCGCGAAGGTGATCGCGACGTCGGTTCCGGACGCAAGCGCGCTCAAAGACCCGCTGACGACGGCGTCGAAGAAGGGCATCGAGATCATCACGGTCAACTCCGGCCTCGGTGCCTTCGACAGCCTGCCGACCTACGAGGTGCACGTCGGCCAGACGGAGGACGTCGCAGGGCGCGGCGCCGGCAAGCAGTTCAAGGCCGCCGGCGTGAAGAAGGTCCTGATCGTGATCCACGAGGCATCGAACTCGGGCCTCACCCAGCGTGCCGGCGGCGTGAAGTCCGTCCTCGGTGGAGCAGGCGTCAAGATCCTGACGATCCCGAACGCCAAGTCGGACATCCCCGGCACGAAGGCGAAGGTGCAGGCGGCGTTCAAGGCGGACAAGAGCCTCAAGGGCTTCCTCGGCCTCGACCCCGACGTCACCATCCCCTGCCTCGACGTGCTCCCGAAGGGCACGACGGCCGGGACGTTCGACGTCGGCGGCTCGATCAAGGAGATCCAGAAGGGCCGGATGCTCTTCGCGATCGACCAGCAGCAGTACCTCCAGGGCTACCTGCCGGTCGTCTTCGCCATGCTCTACGTCACGAACCTGAACACCGTCGGCAACGGCGAGCCCGTCCTCACCGGGCCGGGCATCATCAACAAGGCGAACGCCGCGAAGGTCGCCGCGCTCGCCGCCAAGGGAACCCGCTAGTCGAAGCACGAGAGTCATGAACCTGGTTCCCTTCGGGGAACCAGGTTCGTCCTCCGCGATGGCCGCAACCTCAGACGAACGCCTCGTCCGAGTCGGTCTCCTGACACGGCTCCTCGGGCGCCCCGACATCGGCGCGCTGCTCGGCGCGATCGCTGTGTTCCTCGCGTTCGCGTACTTCGCACGCGCCGTCAACTGGATCGGCGACCCGGCGATCGCCGCAGGCTGGACCGACCAGGCGGCGCAGTACGGGATCGTCGCGGTGCCGGTCGCGCTGCTGATGATCGGCGGCGAGTTCGACCTGTCGGCCGGCGTGATGATCGGCAGCTCCGGCCTGCTGCTCGGCTACCTCGCCACGCACGCGCACATGAACATCTGGCCGGCGATGGCGCTCGTCTTGCTGTTCGGCCTCGCGGTCGGGCTCCTCAATGGGATCACGGTGGTGAAGACGAGGCTGCCGAGCTTCATCGTCACGCTCGCGACCTTCTTCATCCTCCAGGGCGTCAACGCGGCCGGAACGCTCAAGCTGACCGGCACCACCTCGATCGAGGACATCGACTCCGCGCACGGTTTCGCGTCCGCGCGACACGTCTTCGCGACCGACGTCACGCAGTGGAGCTACAAGGTGAAGGTGCTCTGGTGGATCGGCCTGACGATCGCCGGCGCGTGGCTGCTCGCGAAGACGCGATTCGGCAACTGGATCTACAGCGCGGGCGGCGACGCGAACGCGGCCCGGAACATCGGCGTCCCGGTCGCGCGCACGAAGGTCATCCTCTTCGTCATGACCTCGGGCACGGCCGCGCTGATGGGGATCATCGAGGCGCTCGAGCTGCGGTCGATGCAGTCGAAGGAGGGGATCGGCCTCGAGTTCATCTTCATCATCTGCGCCGTCGTCGGCGGCTGCCTGCTGACCGGCGGCTTCGGCTCCGTGATCGGCACCGCGCTCGGCGCGGCGATGCTCGGGATGGTGCAGCTCGGGATCATCGACGCGCAGTGGGACAGCAACTGGACGTACACGTTCCAGGGCGGGATCCTCTTCCTCGCCGTCATCCTCAACATGCTCGTTCGCAGGCGGGCGCAGACCGCCCGATGAGCACCGAATCGCACCTGCTCGAGGGCGTCGGTCTCGCGAAGCACTACGGCAACATCGTCGCGCTGCGGGACATCTCGCTCCACGTCGACGCCGGAGAGGTGACCTGCATCCTCGGCGACAACG
>DASXDB010000080.1:0-4352 GCA_036490895.1 Gaiellaceae bacterium | reverse complement strand
CTCGAGCGGTTCATCATCCTGCAGGTCGTCGACACCCGGTGGCGCGAGCACCTCGAGAACATGGACTACATGCGCGAGGGCATCGGTCTCCGCGGCCTCGCGCAGAAGGATCCGCTCGTCGAGTACCGGAACGAGGGCGCGGTCATGTTCCAGGACCTGAACAGGGCGATCCGCGAAGAGGTGATCACGCTTCTCTTCCATGCCGAGGTCAGCGCGCAGGAAGGCGCCGAGCTCCAGCAGCAGGCGCCGAACGGCGCGAACGGCAGTCTCAGCTACGAGCATCAGCAGCTCGCCGGCTCCGAGGCGATCCTCGCCGCCGGCGGCACCTCGACCGCCGCCGCCGGGTTCGCCAGCGCAGGCGGAGTCGCAACGCCCGTGGCGCCGCGCCCCAAGGTGAACAGCGAGTTCGAGAACGTGGGTCGGAACGACCTCTGCCCGTGCGGGTCCGGCAAGAAGTTCAAGAAGTGCCACGGGGCCTGAGCCGCCCCGAGCCGATACTCGCCGACGATGCGATCCGGCTCGAGCCGCTGGCCGTGGCGCTCGCGCCGGAGCTCGGCTGGGTGCTCGACGGCGATCCCGATACGGGCCGGTTCACGCGCATCCCGGCACAGCCGGACGCCGCGTTCCTGACCGCGTGGCTCGGCCGGTACGAGCAGGCATGGGCGGACGGAGGCTCGTCCGCCGGGTTCGCCGTCCGCGATGCGGAGAGCGGGGAGGCGATCGGCTTCGCCGGGTTCGTCCAGCTCGACCTCGACCGGCAGGAGGGCGAGATCGGCTACGTCATCGCGTCCGCGGCCCGCGGCCGCGGCGTCGCCGGGCGGGCGGTCGCGCTACTCACACGCTGGGGCTTCGACGTTCTGGGCCTGCAGCGCATCGAGCTGCGCATCGATCCGGCGAACGAGCCCTCCGCCCGCGTCGCCAGTCGCGTGGGCTATCGCTTCGAGGGAACGCTGCGCAACCTGTACTTCAAGGAAGGCCTGCGGGGCGACGTCGACGTCTGGTCGCGCGTGGCCCAGGATTGATCTCGTAGGGTGGGGGCATGACGCTGGCGATGACACGCCGGCTGCTCGTGCGGGACGAGACGCTTGCTGCGGGTATCGCCGCAGCGCTGGCAGCCGCGCTGCTCTGGGCGGCGCCCCCCGGCGTCGACTGGGCCGCGCACGCGTACCAGACCACGTTCCTCGTCGAGCACGGCTTCGCGATCTGGAACAACTTCTGGTACGCGGGCCGCTACTCGTTCGTCACCTACAGCGTCCTCTACTACCCGCTCGCCGCAGTCATCGGGATCCGCGTGTTGGCGGTGCTCTCGATCGCGACCGGAGCGCTCGCCTTCAGCGCCGTCATCTTCCGACAGTGGGGGCCGAGCTCCCGCCTGGCAAGCCGGACCTTCGCCGTCCTGTCGGCAGGCCTCGTCGTCTCGGCTGCGTTCCCGTTCGCGCTGGGCTTCGCGTTCGGCCTGCTTGCGCTCTGGGCGCTGCAGGAGCGCCGGCGCGGCCGCTTCGTCGTGTGCGCGCTGCTGACGCTGGCGGCGAGCCCTCTCGGGTTCGCATTCCTCGTCGTGGCGCTCGTCGGGGTCGCATTCTCGCGGCGGACACTGCGCGACTCGCGGGTCCAGATCGCGGTCGTCACCACCTGCATCGCCGTCGAGATCGTGATCTGGCGCCTCTTCGGTGACGGCGGTCACTTCCCCTACGGCCTCCTGCAGCTCGCACCGTCGTTGCTCTTCGGTGGGATCGGCCTGATCGTCACGCGCGGGGTGCCCGAGGCGAAGCTCCTTCGCGGCCTCTTCTGGACCTACCTTGCCGTCTGCATCCTCGCCTACCTCATCCCGACCGCGGTGGGCGCGAACCTCGAGCGGTTCCGGTACGTCGCGCTGCCGATCGCGTTCCTCGCCGCAGGTCTGCGCGGATGGCGGCCGCTCTGGCTCGTCGTGCCGGCAGTTGCGCTGGCCGGAATCTGGAACACGACGCCGATCTTCTCGACGCTCGCGCGTGCGAGCTCGGATCCCGAGTCGTCTCCCGCGTACTGGCGGCCGGCGATCACCTACCTGCGCGCGCACCTGAGCCCGTCCTACCGCGTCGAGGTCGTCGACACCGCGGAGCACTGGCCGGCTGCGTACCTGCCCGACGCGGGCATCCCGATCGTGCGCGGGTGGTACCGCCAGAGCGATTTCCCGCAGAACGAGCTTCTCTACGACTCGAACCTCGGTGGCAGGGCGTACCGCGCGTGGCTCCGCAGGATGGCGGTGCGCTTCGTGCTCCTCACCGATGCGCCGGCGGACTACAGCTCGCGCCGCGAAGCCGCGCTGCTTCGCTCCGGGAAGTCGGGGCTCGTGCCCGTCAGGTACCTGCGGCACATGACCGTCTATGAGCTGCCGCATGCGACTCCGCTCGTCACCGGGCCCGGAAGCGCGACCGTCCTCTGGCTGTGGCCGCAGCGGCTCGTGGCAACGGTCGGGGCGCCGGGCTCCTATCGGGTTCGCATCCGCTGGTCCCCGTACTGGCATGCGTCGACGGGCTGCGTCTCGCGGACTGCGGATGGGCTGACCAGCATTACCACGCACGAGACCGGGCTCATCGAGCTGCGCTTCGGCGTCAGTGTCACGCGGGGGCTGCAGACGCTCGCCGGTACGATCCCGGGATGCTCGAAGACGCACGGTCATTAACGGAACAGCTCGAAGAGCTCGGGGCCCAGCTCGACTGGGTCCGTGAGTACCTTTGACCCCGCGTCGCTCGAAGCACGCCTCGGTGAGCTCGAAGCGGAGCTGAACACCCCGGGGTTCTGGGACGACCAGAATCGGGCGGCGAAGGTGTCCGCCGAGCATGCGCGCCTGTCGCGTCGGCTCGAGGGCTATCGCCGCCTGCGCCGGGAGTTCGACGACGCGAGCGAGCTCGCTGCGATGGACGGCGGCGAGATGGAGGGCGAGATCGCGACGTCGCTTGTGCCGCTTCGCCGCGAGCTCGAGGAGCTGCAGGAGGCAGCGCTGTTCAACGGCGAGTACGACGCCGGCGACGCGGTCGTCACGTTGCAGTCGGGCACCGGTGGCACGGATGCGCAGGACTGGGCGGAGATGATGTTGCGCATGTACGAGCGTTGGGCCGCGAACCGCGGGTTCACGGTCGAGCTGCTCGAGGCGAGCCCGGGGGAGGAAGCGGGCCTCAAGTCGGCGACGTTCACCGTCGGCGGCGAGAACGCCTACGGCATCCTCAAGGCGGAGCGCGGCAAGCACCGCCTCGTTCGCCTGTCGCCGTTCGACCAGGCGCACCGGCGGCACACCGCGTTCTCCACGGTGATCGTCGCGCCGCTGCTCGCTGACGACGGCGAGGTCGAGATCGACGAAGGCGATCTCAAGATCGACACCTACCGCGCGCAAGGGGCGGGTGGCCAGCACGTGAACAAGACCGACAGCGCGGTGCGCATCACGCACCTGCCCACCGGGATCGTCGTGCAATGCCAGAACGAACGCTCGCAATCGGCGAACAAGCAGACGGCGATGCGCGTCCTCAAATCGCGGCTGCTGGAGCGGCAGGAGGAGGAGAGAGAGGCGCTTCTGGCGAAGGAACGAGGCGGTTCGGCGGACACCGGCTTCGGCGGCGAGTCCGTCCGCTCCTACGTTCTGCACCCGTATCAGATGGTCAAGGACTCGCGCACCGGCTACGAGATGGGAAACGCCCAGGCGGTGCTCGACGGCGAGCTCGATCCGTTCATCCGCGAGTTTCTGCTGGCCCGCGCCGCCGGAAGGGGTGTCTAGGCGGTGGGTTACACTTTGCGGCATCTTCGCACCCGGACGTCTCGATAGGCGGCGTCCTCGCTGAACCGACGTGCAGGAACCCGAGCTAACACTCCCTCAGCCGACGGCGACCGCCGTCCTCGACGATCCCGTCGCATCGTCGAGGCCGTCAGCGGCGTCGATGATCGTCTTCGAGGCGGTGACGAAGATCTACGAGCCCGACGTCACAGCGCTGAACGACGTGACGTTCCACATCGACAAGGGCGAGTTCGTGTTCGTCGTCGGCGCGTCCGGCTCCGGCAAGTCGACGCTCGTGCGCCTGCTGTTGAAGGAGCTCGAGCCGACACGCGGCAAGATCGTGGTCGGCGGCCGCGAGCTCGGGCGGCTGAAGCGCTCGAAGGTGCCGATGCTGCGGCGCAACATCGGCTGTGTGTTCCAGGACTTCAAGCTGCTGCCGCGTCGCACCGCCGCCGAGAACGTCGCGTACGCGCTGAAGGTGCAGGGCGAGTCGAACGCGTCGATTCGCAAGAAGGTGCCCGAGGTGCTCGCGATGGTCGGTCTCTCGCACAAGATGAACTCGCTTCCCGACGAGCTTTCCGGTGGTGAGCAGCAGCGCGTCTCG
>DASXDB010000079.1:0-11284 GCA_036490895.1 Gaiellaceae bacterium | reverse complement strand
TTCGAGACGATCACCAAGCTGTACGAGGCCGGCAGCGACATCACCGGCACTCCGTCCGGGTTCCGCGATCTCGACCGCCTCACCTCCGGCTTCCAGCCGGGCAACCTCGTCATCGTCGCCGCGCGCCCGTCGATGGGCAAGTCGGCGCTCGCGCTCTGCATGGCGGCGAACGTCGCCGTCCGCACGGGCACGCCCGTCGCGTTGTTCACGCTCGAGATGTCCAAGGCCGAGGTGACCCAGCGGCTGATGTGCGCCGAGGGGAAGGTCGAGTCGCAACGGCTCCGCACCGGCAAGCTCGCGACCGATGACTGGCCCCGCCTCACCGCAGCGTGCGACAAGCTCGCGAAAGCGCCGATCTACGTCGACGACACGGGGTCGATCACGATGATGGAGATCCGGTCCAAGCTGCGCCGCCTGAAGTCGCGCGAGCCGAATCTCGGGCTCGTGGTCGTCGACTACCTGCAGCTGATGACGTCCGGGACGACCGTCGAGAACCGCGTCCAGGAGGTCTCGCAGATCTCGCGCTCGCTGAAGCTGCTCGCCCGCGATCTCGATGTGCCGATCATCGCCCTGTCGCAGCTGTCGCGCGCGGTCGAGCAGCGGCACGACAAGCGGCCGATCCTGTCCGACCTGCGCGAGTCGGGCTCGATCGAGCAGGACGCCGACGTGGTCATGTTCGTGTACCGCGACGAGTACTACAACCCGGAGGACACCGAGTCGGCGGGCATCGCCGAGGTGCTCCTCGCCAAGCACCGGAACGGCGCGACGGGAACCGAGAAACTCGCGTTCCAGAAGCGCTATGCGAAGTTCGCGGACCTGGCGGCCGCCTGATGACGACCGTCTGGATCTCCCCATCTGCGACTTCGTTCTCCTGCCTCTGCGAGCCGTGCCTCGAGACGGCGCGCCGTTCCGGTCTTCTCTTCGCCGACGCGTTGATGCAGGCGAGCGTGCGCGGGTCGATTCCGGCCACCGCCGACGTGTCGTCGCGCCGGTGCGCCTCCGGGCACGAGATCGTGCTGCGCCGCATCGCGCGGCCGCCGTCACTCCCGCACCACGACGAGAGGCAACTGGCGCTGACGTGATCGAACGGCAGCACGTCTGGCTTGGCCCGGAGGCGACGTCCTTCGATGAGCTGTGCGAGGCGTGTCTCGCGGCCCGCGAGGTGCTCGGATCGGAGGCGTACGTCGTGCACGGGACGCTGCGGGCGGACGCGGACGTCGGCTTCACCACCTGCCGCCGGGGCCACCGCATCGTGATGCGGCGCGTACGCCTCAAGCTCGCCGTCTAGCTCGCTAGGCTGGCGCCGTGCCTTCGACCGTCGTGGTCGGTGCGCAGTGGGGCGACGAGGGGAAAGGCAAGATCGTCGACCTGCTCGCCCAGCAAGCCGATGTCGTGTGCCGCTACCAGGGCGGCCCGAACGCCGGGCACACGATCGTCGCCGGCGGGGAGACCTTCAAGATCCGCCAGACCCCGAGCGGGGTCATCTCCGGCAAAACGTCCGTGATCGGGGCCGGCTGCGTCGTCGATCCGCAGGTGCTGCTGGACGAGCTCGCCGAGCTCGAGTCGCGCGGGATCGACGTGTCGGTCGTCGTCGTGTCCGGGAACGCGCACCTGATCATGCCGTGGCACGTCGCGATCGACCAGGCGTCGGAGCGCCGTCTCGGCCACCTGCAGATCGGGACGACGCGCCGCGGGATCGGGCCTGCGTACGCCGACAAGGCGTCCCGGCTCGGGATCCGGGTGCAGGACGTGCTCGACCCGAAGATCCTGCGGCAGAAGATCGAGGTCGCGCTGGCCGAGAAGAACCTCTGGCTCGAGCGCATCTACGAGGCGGAGCCGTTCGTCCTCGAAGAGGTCTGGGAGCAGTACGCCGCGCTCGCGGAGAGGCTCGCGCCGTACGTCGGCGACGTCTCGCTACTCGTCGACCGCGCGCTCGACGACGGGAAGGACGTGCTCTTCGAGGGCGCGCAGGCGACGCTCCTGGATCTCGATCACGGCACGTATCCGTTCGTCACGTCGTCGAACCCGATCGCGTCGGGTGCGGCGACCGGTGTCGGCATCGGCCCGACGCGGATCGATCGCGTGCTGGGCGTCTCGAAGGCGTACGTGACGCGCGTCGGCGAAGGCCCGTTCCCGTCGGAGATCGCAGGGCCCGACCAGAGCCGCCTCCGCGAGCTGGGCGGCGAGTACGGGACCGTCACCGGGCGGGAGCGTCGCTGCGGCTGGCTCGATCTGGTCGCGCTTCGCTACGCGGTGCGCGTCAACGGGATGACGGCGCTCGCTCTCACGAAGCTGGACGTGCTCTCGGACTTCGACGAGCTGCCCGTGTGCGTTCGCTACCGGCTCCGGGACGGTTCCGAGACGGAGCACTTCCCCGCGCACCAGTCCGACTTCCATCACGCCGAACCGGTGTGGGAGACGCTCGCGGGCTGGACGCAGCCGCTCGACGAGGCGTCGAGCCTGGACGGGCTGCCGGTCGCGGCGCGCGACTACGTCGCGTACGTGTCGCGCGCGCTCGGGCTGCCGATCGAGCTCGTGGGTGTCGGCGCCGCGCGCGATCGCGTCCTGGCGTGATCGCATACAGCGGGTCGACGTGGACGCAGATCATCGTCGCGTTCTCGATCTTCGTTCCCGTCGTCGTGACGGCCGTGCTCGCGGTCGTGTTCCTGCGCAGCGCGAAGAACGACCCCGACGAGCAGCGGCTCCGTCGGGCACAGGAGGACTACGAGGCTAAGCGCGAGCCGTGAGGTCGCCGGGCGTGTCGACGTCCGCGACCACGGCGGCGTCGAGCTCGACCGTGACGACGTCGAGCTCGTCATAGGTGCGGTAGAGCGCGAGCGGCCCGTTGGCCAGCCTTCGTTCGAGGAGAGGCAGCGCAGACTTCGCCCAGGCGCCCGGCAGCGGCCCGCTCGGCGGCACCGCTCCGTCCCGGCACGCAGCGCCGAGCGCTCTGACGGCGTCCGCCGTCATCCACGGGCAGTCGACCGGGACGAACACCGCGACATCGTTCGCAGCGGCTCTGAGACCGGCGACGACGCCGGCGATCGGCGCGCGGACTTCGGTGCCGTCGTCGATCACGTCGAACGGCAGGCCGTCGGCCGCCTTGCCGACCACGAGCACCTCGTCACATGCCGCGGCGAGAACGCGCCGCGCCCGGTCGGCAAACGTCTCGCCGTCGATCTGCGCGAGCGCCTTCGGCGACCCGAACCTCGTGCTCGCGCCGCCGACGAGCAGCACGCCGGTCAGCGCCCGGCTCACTTGCGCTCCGGCGCCGGCGAAGCCGAGGCCTCCGCGTCTTTCGACTCCGTCGAGTCTACGTCGATGCGCCACGGCTCCGTGTAGACGTTCATCCGGCCTGCGCGCACGAACCCGCACAGCGTCACCCCGCGGTCGCCTGCGAGCTCGACCGCGAGCGATGACGGCGCACCGACCGCGACGACGATCGGACAGCCGGCGACTGCGGCCTTCTGCACGAGCTCGAACGAGAGGCGGCCGCTCACGCAGAGGACGGCGTCCGCGAGCGGCAGCCGTCCCTCGCGGAAGGCCCAGCCGACGACCTTGTCCATCGCGTTGTGACGACCGACGTCCTCGCGGAGGCACAGGAGCGTGCCGTCGGCCGCGAAGAGCCCGGTTGCATGGATGCCCCCGGTGGCCGCGAACGCCGGCTGTGACTCACGGAGTCGATCGGGCAGCGTGGCGAGGAGCGCGGGGTCGATGCGAAGGTCGCTCTCGACTCGCGCCGCCTCGACGGCGACCGCCTCGAGGGCGCCCTTGCCGCAGACGCCGCACGAGCTCGACGTGTAGAAGCTGCGCGCGAGCCGCTCCGGGTCGAAGCCGGGCGCGTCGAGGAGGACGGTGTTGGCGGCGAGATCGTCGGGGAGCCGTGCACCTTCGGGACGCAGGCCCTCGGAGACTGCAAAGCCGAGCGCAAGCTCCTCGTCGTGACCGGGCGTCCGCATCGTCACCGCGACCGGGCGGCCGCCGATCCTGATCTCGAGCGGCTCCTCGACCGCGACGACGTCCGTCGCGTCACCGGCCGGGACCCGGACGACCTCGACCTTCGTCGTCGCGTACGGCGGAGCGCCCATCGTCGAAGTATCCTCGCCGCGTGCAGGTCGTGGTGGTCGGCTCAGGCGCGCGTGAGCATGCGCTCGCGTGGCGTCTCGCCCGCAGCCCGAGCCTGACGGAGCTCCATGCGGCGCCCGGCAACCCGGGCATCGCCGCATTCGGCCGCTGTCATCCGGTGCGGGCCGACGACGCGGACGGGCTGCTCGCGCTCGCGCTGACGCTCGACGCCGACCTGGTCGTGATCGGCCCGGAAGGCCCACTGGTCGCGGGCATCGCCGACCATCTCCGGCGGAACGGGATCGCCGTCTTCGGGCCGAGCCGCGACGCCGCCCGGATCGAGGGATCGAAGACCTTTGCCAAGGACGTGATGCGAGCGGCGGGCATCCCCACGGCGGAGACCCTCGCGGTCGCGCGGCCCCCGTGTGTCGTGAAGGCGGATGGGCTCGCCGCCGGGAAGGGCGTCTTCGTTTGCCGAACCGCAGAGGAGCTCGAGGAGGCGCTCCGCGCCGTCCGGCACTACGACGGCGGCGTCGTGATCGAGGAGCTGCTCGACGGCGACGAGGTCTCCCTGTTCGCCCTCTGCGACGGCCACCGGGCGGTGCCGCTCGGCGCCGCGCAAGACTTCAAGCGGATCGGCGACGGAGACATCGGACCGAACACCGGGGGCATGGGCGCATACTCGCCGGTTCCCTGGTTCGCGGACGCCGAGGAGCTCGTCGGTCAGATCCACCAGCCGATCGTCGACGAGCTCGCCCGCCGCGGCACACCGTTCGTCGGCTGCCTGTTCGCCGGGCTGATGCTCACGAGCGACGGCCCGAGGGTGCTGGAGTTCAACGCCCGGTTCGGCGACCCGGAGACGCAGGTGCTGA
This sequence comes from Gaiellaceae bacterium, assembly GCA_036490895.1. Taxonomy (GTDB): domain Bacteria; phylum Actinomycetota; class Thermoleophilia; order Gaiellales; family Gaiellaceae; genus PALSA-600. Next base: position 6,347 of record DASXDB010000079.1, on the reverse strand, counting down.
TGCCGCTCCTCGAGTCCGACCTGCTCGTCACGCTCGCCGCCGCGGCACACGGCGACCTCGGTTCGGGCGGATTGACACTGTCCGGCCGAGCCGCGGTCACGGTCGTGCTCGCGGGGCCTGAATATCCCGCCCGGAGTGACTACGCCGGGGTGGCGATCGACGGGGTCGACGCCGCGGAAGCGAGCGGCGCGCTCGTCTTCCACGGTGGGACAGCCGTGCGTAACGGTGCTCTCGTTACGAACGGGGGGCGCATCGTGTCGGTCACCGGAACCGGAGGAAGCGTCGCAGAGGCGAGAGCGCATGCGTACGCTGCCGCCGGGATGATCAGCTTCGAGGGCGTGCAGAACAGGACCGACATCGCGGCTGCGGTCGATGGCTGAGCCGGTCGTCGGCATCCTCGTCGGCTCCGAATCGGACCGCGCTCGGATGCAGGCCGCGCTCGACGAGCTCGACACGCGCGGGATTGCGTGGGAGTTCGACGTGCGGTCGGCGCACCGCTCACCCGACGCCGTCGCGGAGTACGCGAAGACGGCCAAGGAGCGCGGCTTGAAGGTGCTGATCTGCGGCGCCGGGCTCGCCGCAGCGCTCCCGGGTGTGGTCGCCGCGCACACCGAGCTCCCGGTGATCGGGGTGCCGCTCCGGTCCTCGATGTCCGTGCTCGACGGTCTCGACGCCCTGCTCTCGATCGTCCAGATGCCTCCCGGTGTCCCAGTCGCGACCGTCGGTGTCGACAACGCGAAGAACGCGGCGGTGCTCGCAGCACGCATCGTCGCGCTCGCCTGACCCGGCTCTAGACTGTTCCAAGTGATCGCCCGCTACGCCCGTCCGGAGATGCGCCGGATCTGGTCGGAAGAGGGCAAGCTGGCGCGCTGGTTCGAGGTCGAGCTGGCCGCGCTCGACGCGTGGGCCGAGCTGGGCGTCGTCCCGGCTGCCGATGTGTCGGCCATCCGTTCAGGCGCTGTGCCGCCGACACCGGAACGCGTCGCGGAGATCGAGCAGACCACCGATCACGACCTGGCGGCGTTCGTCGACGCGGTTGCCGAGCAGGTCGGGCCGGAGGGACGCTGGTTCCACTACGGCCTCACCTCCTCCGACGTCGTCGACACGGCGCTCGCGCTGCAGATCCGCGATGCCGGCGGCCTGATCGTCCAAGGCATCGACACCGCGGTCGCGTCGGTTGTCCGGCGTGCGGAGGAGCACCGCCACACGATCTGCATCGGGCGCTCGCACGGCATCCACGCCGAGCCGACGACGTTCGGCTGGAAGCTCGCAGGCTGGGCCTTCGAGCTCGACCGCGCACGCGACCGAGTTCGCCGCGCAGTCGACGGTTGCCGCGTCGGCCAGTTTTCGGGAACGGTCGGAACGTACGCCGCAATCGACCCCGAGGTCGAGCGCCTCGCATGCGAACGGCTCGGTCTCGAGCCGGAGCCCGTCTCGACGCAAGTGATCGCGCGCGACCGGCACGCAGAACTGCTGTCGACGCTCGCGCTCGCTGCGACGTCGCTCGACCGGTTCGCCACCGAGATCCGGCATCTCGCCCGCACCGAGGTGCGCGAGGTGGAGGAACCGTTCGCGACGGGCATGAAGGGCTCCTCGGCGATGCCGCACAAGCGGAACCCGAAGGTAGCCGAGCGAATCTCGGGGCTCGCCCGTGTCGTCCGCGGTACGGCGGTCGTCGGTCTCGAAAACGTGCCGCTCTGGCACGAGCGCGACATCTCGCACAGCTCGGCCGAACGGATCGTGATCCCGGACGCGTTCCTCGCGCTCGACTACATGCTCGACCGGTTCCGCTGGATCGTCGACGGGCTCGTCGTGTACCCCGAGCGGATGCTGCGGAACCTCTGGGCATCGCACGGGCTCTTCTTCTCGCACCGCCTGCTGCTCGCTCTCGTCGAGCGCGGGCTCGACCGCGCCGCTGCGTACCGCTTGGTGCAGCGGAACGCGATGCGCGCCTGGGACGAGGAGCGCGACTTCGGCGAGCTCGTTCGCGCCGATGCCGAGCTTCTCACCCATCTGGACGACGCTGCGCTCGACGAGGTGTTCGACCTCGGCGCGACCGTGGCCAACCTCGACAGCACGTTCGATCGTCTCCATCGCCTGGCTCCGAAGGAGGTCCCCATCAGTGTCTGAAGCAACGCACATCGGAAGCGGCAAGGTCCGCGAGCTCTACGCGCTGGACGACGAGCGGCTCCTGCTCGTCGCGTCGGATCGCATCTCGACGTTCGACGTCGTCCTCCCGACCGAGATCCGCGACAAGGGGCGCGTCCTCACCGGCCTCTCGGGCTACTGGTTCGCGCGGACGCAGAACGTCGTCTCGAATCACCTGCTCAGACTGCGGGAGGACGGCCGCTCGACGGAGTGCAAGCGTCTCGAGATGCTCCCGATCGAATGCGTGGTGCGCGGCTACCTCTCCGGCTCCGGGTGGAAGGACTACCTCGCGACCGGTGCCGTCTGCGGTCATCAGCTGCCCGAAGGCCTCGTGGAGTCGCAGCAGCTCCCTCGTCCGATCTTCACCCCGGCGACCAAGGCACAGTCGGGTCACGACGAGAACATCGATCGCGCCGCAGCGGTCGATCTCGTCGGTGAAGAGCGCTTCGACGAGGTCGAGGCGACCGCGCTCGCGTTGTACGAGCTCGTCTCGGAGCACGCGCGCGAGCGCGGGATCATCCTCGCCGACACGAAGCTCGAGTTCGGCCTCGACGAGAGCGGGGCTCTCGTCCTCGGAGACGAGGCGTTCACCCCCGACTCTTCGCGCTTCTGGCCGGCCGACGAGTACCGTGCCGGCGCGACGCCGCCCTCGTTCGACAAGCAATTCGTACGGGACTACTGCGAGTCGCTCGGCTGGGACAAGTCGTATCCCGGCCCGGAGCTTCCCGACGCCGTCGTCGACGGCACGCGGGCGCGATACGTCGAGGCGTTCGAGCGGCTGACCGGCCTCTCGTTCGACGCGTACCTCGCCGACCCGAACATGGTGCTCGGATGAGAGCAACGGTGCTCGTCCGGCCGAAGCCGGGGATCCTCGATCCGCAGGGACAGGCGGTGGAAAGCTCGCTCCGGCACCTCGGGTTCGAGGTCGCCGACGCGCGCGTCGGCCGGCTCGTCGAGATCGATCTCGCGACAGACGATCGCGACGAGGCGCAGGCACAGCTCGAGCGGATGTGCGAGCAGCTCCTGACGAACCCGTTGATCGAAAGCTACGAGATTGCGCTCGGCGGTGGTGCGTGAGCGACCGTCCGCGGATTGCCGTCGTCGTCTTCCCGGGGTCGAACGACGACCGCGATGCGGCGCTCGCGCTCGAGTACCTCGGCGCCGACGCACCACTCGTGTGGCACACGGACGAGGCCCTGCCCGACGGAACGGCGGCTGTCGTGCTCCCGGGCGGGTTCTCGTACGGCGACTACCTCCGCTGCGGCGCGATCGCGCGGTTCTCTCCAATCATGCGCGCGGTCGGCGCGTTCGCAGCCGATGGCGGCCTCGTCCTCGGCATCTGCAACGGCTTCCAGATCCTCACCGAGGCCGGACTGCTCCCGGGGGCGCTGCGGCCGAACGCGTCTCTGTCGTTCGTATGCCGCGACGTGCCGCTCGTCGTCGAGAGCCCGGACATGCCGTTCACGAGCCGATGCGAGGCCGGTCAGGCGCTCAGCATTCCGGTGAAGCACGGCGACGGCTGCTGGTTCGCCGACGCCGAGCTGATCGGGGAGCTCGAGCGCAACAGCCAGATCGTGCTCCGGTACGCCGAGGGCGGCAATCCGAACGGATCGATCGACGACGTCGCGGGCGTCGCCAATACCGACCGAAACGTGTTCGGGCTCATGCCGCACCCAGAGCACGCCGTCGATCCGCTGCTCGGCTCGACCGACGGCGCGCTGCTGCTCGGTTCGCTCGTCGACGCGGCTCGGTTGTCGGTCGGCGCGTTCTTCTAGGCGGCTCCCGTCAACAGCCCCGTGAGTGCCGGCGCTTTCTCCAGTGCACTGCGGAGGCGGTCGAGATCACGCGCGCGCAACGTCACCGGGCCGCGCCGCACGACGCCGTCGGTCGAATAGGCGATACGCACGAGGCGCTCGCCGCGCTCGGTCTCGAGCAACTCGACGACGGAGCTGAACCGCCGCTCGCCCGCCCGCTGTGGGAGTGCGACGCGCTCGACGAGCGTCGCCGCACCGAAGGGAGTTGCCGTCTTTGCCATGCATCGACCGTAGCCGCGCACTTGCAACCGGTGTGAAACGCCTTCGTCACGAAAGTGTGAAACACCATCCCCAAGATGTTTTGGAGTGCGTGAAAGCGTCGAACCACCACCGATGCGCGGTTTCTTCGCCTGCCTTGGCGCGCTCGCGCTCGTTTGCGTCGCGACTCCGGCGTCCGCGACGAGCGCACCGGGCATCGCCTACGGCCTCACCGACGATGCGTGGCTCGCGAACGGCCCCGGCACGCTCGACAATCGCGTGGCGACGCTCCAGGGGCTCGGGGTGCAGGTCGTGCGCTTCACCGTTCGCTGGGACCAGGTGGCCCCGACCGAGCCGGCCGCTCCGAGCGATCCGCAGGACCCCGCGTACGACTGGTCGACGCCGAGCAGCGTGCTCGACGCGTTGCGCGAGCGCGGCATCGACGTCGTGCTGCAGCTCGACGGGGCACCGGCGTGGTCGAACGGCGGGAAGCCCTCGAACTACGTTCCGACGAGCGCCAAGACGTTCGGCGCGTTCGCGACCGCGGTCGCGCGGGAGTACCCGTGGGTCAAGAAGTTCCAGATCTGGAACGAGCCGAACCAGGCGCGGTGGCTCCGACCTACGTCAGCCGCGCTCTACGTGACGCGCCTCCTGAATCCAGCGTACACGGCGATCCACGCAGCGACGACGGGAGCGAAGGTCGCGGGCGGGAGCACGGCGCCGCGCGGATCGACCGGCGGGGTCTCGCCGATCGCGTGGATCACTGCCATGCACCGCGCGCGCGCACGGCTCGACGTCTACGCGCACAACCCCTATCCGCTCGACCCGAAGCGGGAGACCCCTCTGCACGCGCCGGCGTGCAAGAAGTGCACGACCGTCACGATGGCGACGCTCAACCGGCTCGAGCGGCTCGTCGGCCTGTACTTCCCCCGCGCCCGCATCTGGCTCACGGAATACGGCTACCAGAGCAACCCGCCGGACCGCATCCTCGGCGTCACTCCCGCCCTCCAGGCTCGCTACATCGCCGAAGGCGCGTACGCGGCGTATCGCGCGCCGAGAGTCGACCTCTTGATCCACTTCCTCTACCGCGACGAGCCGACACTTGCGCGTTTCCAGAGCGGCCTGGTCACGATCGGAAACGTTCCGCGCCCCGCGCTCGCGGCGTTCGAGCTGCCGCTCGCGGAGACCGCCCGCTCCGGCTCGACGACGAGCCTCTGGGGACAGCTCCGCGCGCCCGACGTCGGCACGCTTGCGATCCTCGAACGGAAGAGCGGCATGACGTGGAAGTCGTTCGCGCGGATCACCGCGAGTGCGCGCGGCTACTTCCGGTGGCGCGGCACGCTCCCGCGCGGCGCCGTCATCCGGGTTCACGCGAGTGGGCTCACCGGAGCGCCGCTGACCATCACCTAGACCATCGGCACGTGGCCCGGCTCCGCCGCGACGCGATCGAGCCAGCGACGGATCGCCGTGTAGCGGCTCAGGTCGAACTCGCCCTCGTCCGCAGCATGCGTGTACGCGTAGAGCGCGATGTCCGCGACCGTCATCGCGTCGCCGACGAGCCACGACCGATCGGCGAGGTGCTTCTCCATCGTGTCGAGGGCACGAGCTCCGTCGGCCCAGAGCCGAGGCAGTCGCTTCTCGTACTGGTCGCGCGGGAGCTGCGAGTAGCCGATCAGGAACCGCGCAACCGCGATCGCCGGCTCGTGCTCGTACTGCTCGAAAAACATCCACTGAAGCGCCTGCGCCCGTGTGTACCGATCGTCGGGCACGAAGCGGCTCCCTTCACCGCCGTACCAGAGGATCGCGCCCGACTCGGCGAGCGGGCGACCGTCGTCGAGCACGAGCGTCGGCACCCGGAGCGCCGGATTGAGCCCGCCGAGGATGTCGGGCCGCTTCGAGCGGTCGACGACGTCGACCTCGCGCACCTCGTACTCGATCCCGAGATGGGCGAAGAGCAGCCTGACCTTGTAGCAATTGCCGGAGACCGCGCTGTTGTAGAGGATCATCCGCCGACTATTGCAGTCCGAACAGGGGCTGCAGATGCGCGTTCAGGAACACGCCGTCGGGGTCGAGCGAGGCGCGCAGCGCGAGAAAGTCGGCAGCGCGCGGGTAGCGCTCGAGCAGCTGTTCGCGCGTGAGGAAGTGCAGCTTTCCCCAGTGCACGCGCGCGTCGAACTCGCCGAGCAG